>DASVEA010000291.1:0-3477 GCA_036380815.1 Nitrospiraceae bacterium | reverse complement strand
GAAATGGTGGAAAACCTCGGTGATGTTCGCTCTGAGCCCTAGCACACCTGCCAGATGGAATTTGACTCTGTTCATACGAAAAAGTAGCCTGCCATTATGTCTCTTACTTTTACGACGACCAGGAATAGAAGATAACCAATGATGAGCGCACTCTTTCTTAACGCCCAAGAGATGGAGCTTCTGAGCTGCTTTAATTCATTCGACGTGCGTTATCTTGTCATTGGAGGGCACGCAGTTCAATTTCATGGACATCTTCGGCCGGCAAAGGACTTAGACATTTTCATAGATAGATCGGATGGCAACCCCGTTCGAGTCGTTTCCGCACTACGTTCGCTAGGGTTTTTCGGAAGCAAACTGTCAGCCAATCTATTTTCTGAAATGAAAAAACAAATTCCGCTTGGGCGGTATCAGACGGAGTTGCTTACTTCGCCGGATGGTCCAACGTTTGAAGAAGCTTACGCGCGCCGCGTCATGGCAAACGAGAAGGGCATTGAAGCGCTAGAAAATGGCAAAACTGCTGTATAACCCAACAGTCTCCAGCATGTGGAAGATGGCTGCCACTGAGCGACATAGTTCCAACAGTTAACGTAAGACTTAGAGGCTCCCCATGCCGAACAAGCCCTAAGGGCTTGTTCTTTCATTCATGCATTCACATTTCCTCCTGCATTCTCCAGGGCTGTGTCGGGGGCTGAGCGAACGTTGCCGAAGGAGCGGGGTGCCCACCGAGGCTTGGCCGAGAAGGAATGCTGGAACTGACTGAAGCCCTGCGATCGTCAGATCGCAGCTGAATGAATTCCAGAAGGGTTCCTCTCGGCCGAGCCCGGAAGGGTCGTTCCGAGAGGCACGGAAGCGAAGCCTTCGGCACAGCCCGCCACCTTTCTATCTGTCACCCCCCACCATGCCATTCAGTAGATTTGGCAGGCTGTCGGCGTTGCGGTGGTTCTTCATCGAATCAGCAATATCATCGAGCAGAGGGCCGGCTTCGGGATTGAGGTCGCGTAGTTTCTGTTCGAGAGTGCCTGACATCAGTTCTTCGTGCAGCTGTGATTCGGTCACCTTTCCTTCTTTCAGATCCTGCTGAAGAATTTTACCCAAGACTTCAACCTTCTTCATCGTCTCAGGCGGCAGCTCATTAAGGAGCTTGAGGATGTCGGCTTGGTTCTGTCCACCAAGCGGCATCTGCGCCTGGACAGCGCTGCCGAATACTATGCAGAGCCCCAGGAATAATAGTCTGACGAGTATTCGCATGATCGTCCTCCGTGCAGATGGTGGTGTCGCCTTTGCGGCGATATCAGGAGTATTACAGTGCAGCGGCAGGCTGTCAGCAAAATCTAATAGTTTGGTCACCGATCCTCCATATCCACCTAGGACTGTGCCGGTTGGCTGAGCTCACGTTGCCGAAGGAGCGGGGTGCCCACCGAGGCTTGGCCGAGAAGGAAAGCTGGAACTGACTGAAGCCCTGCGATCGTCAGATCGCAGCTGAAGGAATTCCAGAAGGATTCCGCTCGGCCGAGCCCGGAAGGGCCGCTCCGAGAGGCACGGAAGCGAAGCCGCCCGGCACAGCCCGCCCCCCTGCTAGAAATTCGACTCGATGCTCGACGGCGTCTTATTGAGTACTGTGGCGGTGGCGCGCGAGAGGGCTTCGTCGTGAGCGTGGTCGAGGGTATAGACACGGAATTGGATCAAGCGGGTAGGCAGCAGGTCGAGGAATTCTTCTAACGGGTCGGTCGAGATGCCTTTGGTGCTCGGGTCGTAGACAAAGAGGGGATTGCCGCGCCGGTCTTTCGGGTCTGGGCGTGGGTCGAGCGGCGCCATATCGACACGGAACTCCACTTTTTGGAGGCGCGCCGGCAATTCTTTTTTAATCTGTTCTTCGAAGTGCTCGTGGCTGGGAAAGTCCATGCCGCGTTCCTGGCCCTTTTCCTTGAGCACGGCGCTGTAGGCCATTTTCCATTTCACGTCGCGCCCAAGAATCCGCTGCCATTCTGTGCCCAGGCGCCGCTCGGTGGCATGGCGTGAGGTCTTCCATCCCCGTACCTGTTCAAGCAAAGACCAGTCGGTCAGCGTCAGGTACTCGTCCATCTTCTTGCGAGGATCGTGGGGAAACAGAAGTTTCATGGTTTCGCCGAAGATGTCACGAAGGTGGATGTCGATCGCGCGCGTGGTCCGGTGATAGTAGACGTTGGAATAGAGATACATGCGGGTATTGAGGAACATCTGCAGGGCAGGAAGACCCGTCTTATGAATCGTAAATCCCTTGTCCGTGATGATCGTGTAGTGAATGAGTCTGGAGAGATCGACCGGGCCGACCGCAACGCCGCACATATAGGAGTCACGCAGGACATAGTCGAGATTGTCTGCGGTATAGCTGCCGGAAATGACCGGCTGGAGCATGTTGAGCCATCGCGGAATGCGGGAGTTGTCTTTGCTTTTTTCCTTGAGAATCACATGCGCAATTTTATCGGGGTTGAGTTCCTCGCCTTTGGCGAAGGGGCCGGACGGGCTGCGCCTGATTTTGCGGATGATGGGGCCGAGATGGTCGCGGATGATGATCTGCCCGAGTTTTTCGTGACTGGCATGGAAGGCGTGCAAGTAGTTGTCGTCGAAGAAATGGCAGAAGGGGCCGTGTCCGATGTCATGCACGAGCGCCGTGACGCGGAGAAATTCTTCGACATAGTTCGCTGACGGAATCCCCGTTATTGCTTTCTTGAGAAACGGATAGAGATGCCGTGCAAAACGGCCTGCCACATGCATGGTGCCGAGCGAGTGGACGAAGCGGGTGTGTTCCGCTGAGGGGTACACCCAACGGGCGCTTTGGAGTTGATAGATGTACCTGAGGCGCTGAATCCAGGGGGAGTCGATCAGGTCCTTTTCCGTCCGTTCGTGCGGGTTCGCCGTAGAGAAGGGCACGGTAAAGGAGACGTATTGGTGGATCGGATCGGCGATCAGCGCCGACCCATCATATGGAGCATTGGATTGATGACCGAATTCAGACATGACGCACGATTATCTTAGCGCACATCTTGAGGGGGCGGCAATGGCTCTCCATGGTCCAGTGGGTGCGACTGCCGATATTTGGCCACGAAATAGTAGGCGAGTGGGTAGGCGAGTGCCGCACCGAGGAGGCTCAAGACAAATCCGCCAAGAACGAAGGGCATGGCGTAGGGCATGACTTGTTCATAGATCGCGCCGAAACTCACATCCTGCCAGTCGAAGGCGGGGCTGTCCGATCGGCCGAGCAAGAGCGCACCGACCCAGTAGGTTGCACCGAGGATGGGGACCAGGGTCCAGGGATTGTTCAGAAAGGCGCCTGCCATGAGCGCGAGAAAGTTGAGGCGCAATGCCCAGGCGCAGATGAGCACTATGACGGTGTGTAATCCGTAGACCGGGGAAAAGCCAATGAAGACCCCGATGGCGAAGGCCAGCGCCGTTCGCTGCGGCGACTCCCGTAGATGGAGGGCCTGTTTCAGCAGCGAT
>DASVEA010000290.1:0-4752 GCA_036380815.1 Nitrospiraceae bacterium | reverse complement strand
TGCTTCAACTGTCATGGGAAAGACGGAGGCGGCGATGGACCGCTGGCGGCTCAACTGAATCCATCACCCCGCAATTTCCAGCACCATGGATTCTGGCGCCATCGTACGGAAGGAGAAATCTTCTGGGTGATCAAGAATGGATCGGTGGGCACCAGCATGGTGGGATTTGGCGATCAGCTGACGGACGAAGAAATCTGGAGCATCATCCAGTATGAGCGCAGCTTTGCCGGCGAGCGTGGAGGGGGCATGATGGGCCATGGTGAGGGTATGGGACCCATGATGGGACCAGGCGGCGGAATGGGCGGCATGGGACGCGGCGGACCGAGAGGTGGAATGGGCGGTTGTGAAGGGAAAGACTGCCCTCAATC
Source organism: Nitrospiraceae bacterium (assembly GCA_036380815.1). Lineage (GTDB taxonomy): Bacteria > Nitrospirota > Nitrospiria > Nitrospirales > Nitrospiraceae > Palsa-1315. Next base: position 4,384 of record DASVEA010000290.1, on the reverse strand, counting down.
CGACTCAAATCAATAGCGATTCATCTACTGTTTCACTGGTTCTAGAGTGATGCACACTTCACGCGCCTGTCGGGTATGTTGCCTTTTGCGACAGCGCTTTTTTCTCCTAAGACCTGGAATGCCCCAGGCCGGTTCTCCCCCTCTTCATGCATTTCCTTAAGACCTCGTCAAACCACAGCAATTGGTGATTCCCTGGTCCTGCTTTTCTGGCACGACCTTCGCTTTTCAATCGAAGAGAACACAGTTTATCCAAGGAGGAATTGCCATGGACAATCGAGAGGCACAATGTTCGGGTCCGTCTGTTGTACTAGCATTCTTAGGGGGGGCGATGGCTGGACTGGTGGCAGGTCTTCTCCTCGCCCCGAAGTCCGGGGAAGAAACGCGTCGGGAGTTGAAGGGGTATGCCAGGAGGGCCGAGGAAGAAGTCCTGGAGAAGGCAAAGGAAGCGCGAGCCGCCCTCGATCGGGCTATCGAGCGGGGGGAGCATTTCTTAGCAGCGAAAACGGCGTATGTCGAGGCGGCGGTCAAGGCCGGACGAGAGACCATGAAGGAAAAAATAGATACATGTTGTAGTTGACATTGCCGTTTTCAGGGAGGTTATTGCAATGCTACTGGTCGAGAGTATTCGGAAGAAGCTGTTAACCCAACGGCGCGACTTGTTTCGTCAGGTTGCTCAGACTGAAGAGGAACTGCGCTGGTTCCAAAGCGATATCGAAAGCGAAGCGGAGGAGCGGGGGCAGGAGGAGACCATGGTTCGGCTGCTTGATCGTCTAGATGGGCGAGCGAAGGCCGAGATCGAGGCGATCGACCGGGCACTCTTCAAGCTGGGGACAGAGCAGTACGGCCGATGTGAGCGATGCGGAAAGGCCATTCCCCAGTCCAGGCTGGAGGCAGTCCCTGCGGCGGCCATGTGTATGGTGTGCGAACAGGCGGGGGAGAACCAGGCGGCGCTGAGGAAATAACTGATGCGAGCGGCCCGCTTTCCATGGTCGAGGAGGGCTGGGGGGCAGTCACACCCACCCACATAAGCCTATGGGGAGGAGTGAAGCAGGGATAGCTGGCCGGAAACCGGGCATGATGGTACTAACCACTTGACTTCATTGACAGATGGTCGAAGTGTATTTGAAAATGCCGTTACCATTCCGATCCGTATTTTGAGGAGAAAAAATGAATGCATCGATTTTTGCTGCTGTGCTTACTGCTCCCCTGATTTTATTGCAGCCTGTTTGGGCACATACCGATGAATCTTTGGATGCGATGCCGTCGCCGCATGGCGGGCAAGTCCGTGCGGCGGGTCCCTATCATCTGGAGCTTGTTGCGAAGGACGCAGAGTTGGTACTGCATGTGACCGATCATGCAGGTCAAGAGATTAAGACCGATGGCGGAGAGGGTAAGGCGAATATTCAACAGAATAAGGCTGGGAGCAAGATCACCGTCAAACTGGAGCCATCACAACAGAATATGTTTACGGGTAGCGGCGAGTTTCGGATCAATCCGGAGACAGTGATTGTGGTATTCGTCAAGTTGCCGGAACAGGATGCGTATGCTGCCCGATTTACTCCGCTGAAACCAAAGTCTGTCGGGGAGGAAAAGAAAGCGGGTGATCATCATGACCATGACGATCAGCATATGCATCATTGAGATGTAGGAAGTTGTCGGTATAGTGTCAGGATCACGCTCAGAAGTACGAGTGTCTCCGTAAGCTCGGCCAAATCTTCACAGGTACGCAACTGACATGTCACCATTATTATATGGAGGGAGACAGGTTCTCCTTGGAGGAGTAACTCTGGGGGTCCTAAGTGTTGTTCTGTCAGCTGGTTGCACCGAGGTCGAACGTCGACAGGGGGAGCAGCGGTCCATTCCTTATCTCACCTCCGATACCAGGCATCCCATTCCACTGTCGTCACCGGCCGGGAAAGAGCATCGCGCGGTGATGTTGCAACATCTCGAAACGATCCAGTTGATCGTGAACGCGCTGGTCGAGGAGGACTACGAGTTGGCAAAGGGCCTGACCGAATCCCATTTAGGTTTCTTCATGCATCGACAGGCGATGGCGAGTCAGCAACCGGATAATTTCCCTCCCGCCTACCACGATTTGGCCATGGCGCATCATGCGACGGCGGAAGAGTTGGCGCGCATCATCCCCACGAAAGACCTGAAGCAGATCCTGCCGCGATTCAATAACGTGCTGAAGGCCTGCGTAGCCTGTCATCTGGAGTTCAAAGTCAGAGAGCATTCATAATTTATTGGAGGCATCATGAGTGAGCCGAAAACCATTTGCGAGTTCTATGAGCAGGACCATGACCGGTTGGATGAGTTGTTCAAGACCTTTCAAAAGATGAAGCGGTCTGACTTTCCCAAGGCCAAGGAAGCGTTCAAAGCATTCAAGTTCGGTTTGCAGCGCCACATTGTGTGGGAAGAAGATCTTCTGTTTCCGTTGTGGGAGAAGGAAACCGGCATGTCAGAAGGCGGGGCGACTTCCGTGATGCGGGCGGAACATCGCCAGATTGGGCAGCAGCTCGAAGCCATTCATGGCAAAGTGGCGAATCAGAATCCCGACAGCGATCAAGAAGAGCAGGCGTTGTTGAATCTACTCGGTTCCCACAATATGAAAGAAGAGAGGGTGCTGTATCCCTCTATCGATCGGGTGACCAGTGCGAAAGAGCGTGAAACCGTCTTTCAAAATATGGAGACGATCCCGGAGGAGCGATACAAGCTCTGTTGCGGACAGCACTAACGAGATTGATTGGAAGGGTGATGTGGTGACAGACTTGACGCATAAGAATTTCAGCAGACTCTCTCTTGCCGGCTTCCTTATCGTAGCCTTGCCAGCGAGCCAGTTGCTACACATGCCTCAAATGAATGATGCCTGGGCCGACTCTCCCCTGTCGTCCAAGAGCACAAAGGCGGTAGGCGATACCGACCGGGGCAAAGCAGTTTTCAATGGGAAGGGCGTGTGCCACTACTGTCATGGCATTGATGGGAACAAGGACCAACGACCGCAACTCGCGCCCGACACTGCCGCGCTCATCGCTCAACTCAATCCGCCACCGGTCGATCTGAGAAATCCGAAGGCGCTATATCTGAAAACTGACAAGCAGCGCGCGCGTGCAATTCGGGAAGGACACCCTGGCACAGGCATGTTCCCGGACACAAGGATGACGGATCAAGAGCTCACTGACACGATGGCCTACCTTGCGCTCCTCCGTCGAGAAGGCACACTTAAGAAACCTTAGCGCGAATTCTGACATCCACGATCCGGCACCTTTGTCCTAGAGGGTGGGCAAAGATCGGATTCAAGTCGAGTTCGCTAATCTCGGGAATCTTTTCGTCGAGGCGGAGAGACGAGCCGATGACGGCGACGGAGCGATGGCCGCTCATGCCGAAGTACATCGAGAAAGACCTTTGCGGCTTCGCAATGGGGACAGCCGGCGCGAACGAAAACTTCTATCTCCGGAGTCGGTTCTCCAGCCTGGACATGTGTCTCGCAGAAGAACAGGAGAAGAAAAATAGACGCGCCGAGTTGCTGAGTAAATCTCTTGAGGCCTGTGCGTTGAAAGAACACAACCCCGTTTTAACTGACAATGTCCGGGGGGGACACAGCTCTGATGTACAACAGCACATCCAACATTTGCCGATCCGTCAGCTTGCCGCGAAAGCTGTGCATCGGGCTGAACAACACGCCATTCGAGATCGCCACGAGCAATTCCCAATCGCTCTTGGATCGAGTGATTGAGGATTGAAGATTGGCCGGCCGTACGATCAAATCCTGGCTATCCGGGCCATTCCCATCCAATTTATTCCCATGGCAACGGAGGCAGTTCTTTTCATACACCGCTTGCCCTTCCTTGGGATTTACTCGGGCAGTCTGCCCGATGGCCCAGGAACTTCCCAACAGGACCAAGAACACCACACTGATTAGGCTAAGAACTTTCATGCTGTCAACTTCTCCTTGGTTGGTGACGTGGGTATCCAGTCATCTGTTCTCAACGGATAACAAGGACGGAGGTATTGGCCCGATGCACGATTCCATGCGACACGCTGCCCAGCAAGAAACGATCGAGCCCCTTCCGCCCATGGGAGCCGACCACGATGAGATCGTAGCTATTACCCACATCGCACACGGTGGAGACAGGATCACCCATACGGACATCGGTGGTGACATTGAACTGTGGACCGGCCAACGCCTCAGCTGTGTCTTGCACGACCTGCTGAGCCTGCCGGTTGTGTTCTTCAGACCAGCTTTTAAACCCCACCATCAAATTGGGCTCGACCATTGCGAGCGAGGGGACGACCGAGAGGATGGTGACCGCAACGGGGTTCTTGAAGGGGTGCGACGTCAGCCACGTGTGCAGACGGATCGCATCCTCGCGGCCTTCCACTG
>DASVEA010000289.1:0-14336 GCA_036380815.1 Nitrospiraceae bacterium | reverse complement strand
ATCTTTTATTGATCTAGGGGAAACGGCTGTCGTCGGAAGACGTCTCATGGAATCGATCGACACTTTCCGACAGAAGATCTCGCCAGCTTGTTGAAAGAGTTCGGCCCAAAACCCAATTCCAGTCGCACAAGCGGGTAGCAGGGTGAGCTGCTATCAGAACAATATTTATCTTATATCTGAGCAATTCTGACCAGACCGCTGCCGGTCCTCCCGCCATAATAATCAGCACCGGGAAGATTATAGATGACGAGGCCAAAACGTTACGAATAGTGAGGCAGCGTCATCTCCCAGGAGGGGGAAACCATGAATGTGGATCAACTCAAGGGGAAATGGATGCAGGTCAAAGGCGACCTCAAACAGCAGTGGGGAAAATTTACCAATGATGACTTGCGGCAGATCGAAGGAAGTTTCGACAAGATTCTCGGCCAGCTCCAGGAACGGTACGGTGGGAACTGTGTCAGCTTGGTCCGGGAGCAGTACGGCGAGAAGAAAGAAGAACTCATGAAGTGGGCAGATCAGTGGCGGCAGCGGTTTCAGCCGGAAGGCACGAAGGGAAAGACGCATTGACGGCAGCACCGGGCAAGGCAGCCAACGCTAAAATTGGAAACGCGTTTAAAGGACGGTCCCGGTGGCTATGGAACCCGCCTCATCGTTCTTTATATATAGAGACTTTGAGCAATTGTGACCAGATCATCAAGGAGATAGCTGTTAGTTTAAGCGTCGACAATACGCAATAACACCTCTTGGAAAGGGAGCAAGCGCTGACCTGCGCTCCGCGGACCAGCAGCGGCGACGGTCTCAGCCGGAGGCCTCTATCTCACGTTGAAAGAGACGCCATAAGTCCTTGAGAAAGACATGACCATGTCTCTGAACCGACCGCCCTTTTCAGTGCGCCCCATTGCCTCTGCGTTTGCCCTGGTCCTTTTGCTGGCCGGTTGTCCGATGCACACCTCGCAGGCGCCGCCCGGGTCACCGGCGCCGCCTGCCGGCAAGCAATCCGCACCGGAGGGGCGACAACTCGATCCACAACAAGGCGAGCGGGTGAGAACGCTGATGACCCCCTTGCTGCAAAAGATGGATCACCCGATCCCGCTGGATCAGGTCCGCATCGGACTAATGGATGATTCCCACATCAATGCCGCCAATGCGGGTGGCGGTGAATTTTATGTGACGACCGGACTTCTTATGAAGGCGAACGATATGCAACTCGCAGGCATCCTCGCGCATGAGGTCGCGCATGCGGATCTCGGACACGTGACCAAGCTGCAGACCATCGGGACCGGGACGAACATTGCCGCCGTCCTGCTCAACGCGTTCGGTGTGCCGGGCGCGGGGCTGGTGCCGATCGCCGGGGATCTGCTGATCGCGCGGCCTTACGGGCGAGACGCGGAATACGCGGCTGATCGCCATGGCGCCGAGCTCCTACAGCGTACCGGACGCGATGGCAAACAGATCATGGCGGCCACGCTGACGTGGCTGATGCAGGTCGAAGGTGCGGGGGCCGGAGGATTTTTCGCGACACACCCTGAAACCGACGATCGGATCCAGCGAGTACAGGCATAGCCAATAGGAACGACTACGGAGGAGACATCATGCCCAAGGCCCCGAAACGAATACGCCGCGTGTTTAATTTGCATAGGATGAGAGGGATGGCTATACACAATGGAATTATTAGGCTGGGCATAGACTCACATGTTGAGGCAGTAAACAGCCGGGAAGAGGGATCATGAAGACTCGCTCTCTAATAGCACTCTACGCCGCGTTGGCTGTCGGAGCCGTGTTCACCGCAGCACCGATGTTCGTTTCGGCCAAGGGCACAGAGAAAACACCGAACGCACAAGAATTACCACAGAAGGGAACGAGCTATGCTCCTGTTGATCTCAAGGAGGACATTGGCGTAGTCATCACTCGTATGAAAGCCGCAAAACCTGAGGTCATGAAGCGGCAGATGGATTTGCTGAAGGAGCGGTACGACCTCGAAAACCGCCCGGCCAAAGATGTCACAATGTCCCGCGGTAAGCCAATCCAGGAAGGGATACGAGTGACCCTTCCACGAGACATGACCTGGGAAAAACTTCAGGCCATGAGCCCCGAGGAGATCCGGGAGAAGGATTCGTTTCCGGCTGGATTCTTCCCTCCTCCGCATCCCAACCACCCTGAAGGAGGGATGGTGTTCCCCAAGTTCCACATCGAGGAGATTCAGAAGCAGGAGGGCCGTGATCTCACTCGCTTCGACCTGGACTTCGACCTGCCGGCCCATTTTTTACCTGAGTTCCCTCCCCCCATCTACCTGACGACACGGCCCGATCTCGGTGACGTGTCCCAGGGCAAATTGGTGACCATCGACAACTATTATGAATTGTTCAACGGGATTCTGAATCCGAAACAGCTCGAGGGCTTGCGGCTGCTCGTCACGACGTTTCCGCAGCAGCAGTTCAACCAGACGGAAGACCGTCGTACCGTGCGTCCAAGCCGTGGCGTCACCTGCTTCGAGTGTCATGCGAACGGCCACACAAACGCCAGTACTCATCTGGCAGGAGATATCCGCCCGCAGGAGTTCCGTCATCGAATCGATACCCCAACGTTGCGCGGCTTATATATCCAACGGCTGTTCGGCTCTCAGAGAGCGCTGAAGAGCGTGGAGGATTTTACTGAGTTTGAGCAGCGCGGTGCCTACTTCGATGGCGATCATGTGATCGCGACAAAAAAAGGAGCCAACATTCTCGAGCGGGGTAGCCAGGTGCACTTCATGGCAGAGTTCCAAGAACTCCTGGACTTCCCGCCAGCACCCAAGCTGGGCATTGACGGTAGGTTGAATCCCACAAAAGCCACCGCGTCTGAGCAGCGAGGGCAGAACTTGTTCTTCGGCAAAGCGACATGCGATGGGTGCCATCAGGCGCCGTATTACACGGACAATTCCATGCACAATCTGAAGGTGGAGCGCTTTTACAAGCCGCGGATGATCAATGGACGCATGGCAAGCGCCGATGGCCCCATCAAGACGTTTCCTTTGCGGGGCATCAAGGATTCGTCTCCGTACTTGCACGATGGGCGGTTGCTGACGTTAGAGGATACTGTGGAGTTCTTCAACATGGTGTTAGGGACCCAGTTGACGACTGAAGAGAAACAGGACCTGGTGGCCTTTCTACGCGTGCTTTAAGGCCCTGCGGAAGAAGCTGGCCACGAAAGAAAAACCAGACAGAACTGGCACCGGTCGTTTGAGCAATCGAAGGAACACAGGAGGCGGCACATGAAAAAGGGAGATTCCTACGACGTCAAGCCGTTCAACTTACACGGGCTGGTCGGGATTTCGGACCGAACGCTCGAGATGCATGTCAAGCTCTATGAAGGATATGTGCAGGGCGCGAACCAGCTGACGGCCCAGATTGGAGAGATGCTCAAAGATGGACGGATTGATCATGAAGAAATGCCGGCCTATTCGGAGCTGACACGACGCTTAGGGTTTGAATACAACGGGATGGTCTTACACGAATATTACTTTGAGAATTTGCACAACAGCCGAGCCAAGAAGCCCGATCGAGGCTCGGCGTTTGTGGAAGCTGCCGAAGACAGTTTCGGCACCTATGACATGTGGAAATTGGACTTTTCCAGTGTGGGGAAGATGCGAGGGGTGGGCTGGGCCATTTGTTATTTGAATCCACACAGTGGTCGACTCTCAAATCACTGGATCAGTCTTCATGAACATGGACATGTGGCGGGGTTCATTCCGCTCCTCGTCATGGATGTGTGGGAACACGCGTATCTCCTCGATTATAAGTCTTCAGAGAGGGCGTCCTATATCGAGGCGTTCTTCGCCAACATCGATTGGAAGTCAGTGGAGAAGCGGCTGCAGCTCTGCGAGCCGGCGTTGGTGGAAGCCGCTCGAAGGTGACAGAAGCGCCTGGGGCGATTCGTGATCGACACAATAGATACGGGGGCACTCCCCGAGAGGAGGAAATTGTGAAAGAAGCCACATCAATGCCGGTGCAATCTGGGATAACAGCGACTCGCACTCCCCGAAAGGAAGGAATCATAAAGGAAGCCATCGGTCTGACTGATGTGAAGACGCTCCGGGCTCGGGCACGACAAGGGATTGAGGACGGCGCCATGACAGCGGGGTACAAGGCCAAAGCCGAGACGGTGATCACGCTGCTGAATGAGGCTCTCGCCACAGAAATCGTGTGCGTCCTGCGCTATAAGCGCCATTACTTTATGGCCACCGGGATCAGTTCCCTCAGCGTGAAAGGCGAGTTTCTCCAGCATGCCATAGAGGAACAAGCCCATGCCGATCAATTGGCCGAACGCATTGTCCAACTTGGGGGTGAGCCGAATCTGTCCCCGGAAGGGCTGCTGAGCCGGAGCCACTCGGAATATGTTGAAGGGGATTCATTGGTGGAGATGATCACGGAAGACCTGATTGCCGAACGGATCGCGATCGACAGTTATCGTGAAATGGTCACCTATGTCGGCACGGATGATCCCACGACTCGTAAAGTATTGGAGGGGATTCTTGCGCAGGAAGAAGAGCATGCCGAGGACCTGGCCAGCCTCCTGAAGGAACTGGGCCCGCATGCGCATGAGCCCGGTCGTTAGCTGGGCAGAAAAGGAGATGCCATCATGGGAAAAGGGTTGATTCTCTGGCTGCTAGGAGTTCCGTTCACGTTGCTTGTCGCCCTCTGGTTCTTTGGTGTCCTCCGATAAACCGGAGCGTGGAGGGTCAGGGCCACGACGGACGTTGTCAAGACACACATTCGCCGAGAAGGAGGGACGATCAATGGGAAATGACAGAGGGTGTTCACTGGGAGCGGTGGGATTGGCATTTGTGACCGGAGGATTGGCGGGCGCCGCGGTGGCGTTGTTGCTGGCGCCGCAGTCGGGTCGTGAGTCACGGGAGCAGGTGCGCGGGTATGCGCGGCGAGCCGAAGAGCAGGTCCAGGAGCTCGCCGATACGGCCACCGATCTCATGGACCAGGCGGTGGACAAGGGACACGAGTTCGTCCAGGATAAAAGGATGGTCCTGGCCGAGGCGGTCGAGGCCGGACGCACCGCCATGCAGCGGGAGCGTGAACGGCTATCCGGCGAGAAGACGGCGTGACAGCGGAGTGCAGAGCCATAGATTATAGGTGGCAATGCGACTTCATGCAAAGGACATGACCATGGTATCCATAGCGATTCTCGGCATTACGCTCATCATTACACTCATGCTCGGCGTCGTAACGTTCGCCTACAAGGCATCCCCTATACAACCCGCGAAAAGATGATCAAGCTCGCCCCTCTCCAACCACAGTCAGGGCATTGTGGCGGAATATAGCGGTTTTTGTCCTGGATGCGTCGGTGCAAGATCGGTTCGGTGACACGCGTGAGAACCGGATGGGAGAAACCCGTGCAGACCGTAACACTCCTTGCAAGTGCGCTAATGAGCCTGGCTCTGGTGATCGGGTGTGCAGACAGCACTGAGCAACGGCTGAGGCAGGTGCAGAACGAATTGGAGCACGTGCTTCGAACGGGATTGCGCGATGGTGACATCACGATGCAACGGGCCAGCGATCATCTCACCGTCGTGATTGCGGAACGATTGCTCTTCGAGGCCGGGAGTTCTGAGATCAAGCCGGAGGGTATTGATGTGCTGAAGCAGGTGGGCGTGCGCTTGAAGACGGTTTCGTTCAAGGAAATCCGAGTGGCTGGGCACGCTGATAAGGCCTCGGTCTCCGATGGCTCTAGCCAGTATTTCGAGAAGTTGGCCTTATCCAAAGCCCGAGCGACTCAAACCGTACTTGTGCTGAAAGGGGACGGAGTGGATTCGCAGAGCTTTATTGTCGAATGGTATGGGGACATCCGGCCGATCGCGAGCAATGAGACTGTAGACGGGCGGCAACTGAATCGACGCGTCGAAATTGTTCTGTACGCAGGAATTTGACCGGACACTCTCATGAGTGAACGGCAGCGGTCACGAGCCAACCAATATGCTGAACCTGGGCATGACCTCCATTCTCTTTTTGTTGTTGGGTGCTGTCGCCGCCATCGCCGTGATCTATTATGCACTCGGAATCGTTCGTGAATGGTTGGGGCAATGGAATCACGCCACCAACGACACGATCCGTAGAGCGGTCGTGCACGATTCGTCTCTCGATGCGCACATCGCCACCCAATGGACTGACGGCCGCCACCGATTGGACTTCCTTCTGGCGCTGATCAAAAAACTGGAGGCCACGTTGGAGCAGGACGTGGAAACCCTGCGCCGGCTCGATCACGCCGATCCCCTGTATGGACGAGAAGCCCGTCAGATGGTCGACCCCGGTTTGCGGCGCTTCACCTTCGATCAACATCTGCGGGGTGAGTGCCGCATGCTGATCCCCCTTCTGCAGTTCTGTGCCCATGATATTGAGGAATCTCAGGGCCTAGACATGAAACACAAGTTGAGCGTCCTGGCCGAAATCCAAGCTGCCATCAAGTCGGTTGATCGTGGCTGATACGTCGAGAGACACGTTCAGCGTTAATCCAAGGAACCATTGCGTGGGATTCATCGGCACGCTGTGAATTTGTCCTCAGTATTTATCACGGGAGGTATTGTTATGAACGTCACACTCGCGTTTGTGTTGTTCCCAATCCTGTTGTTTGGCGCTCCTGTATTCGCACAAAGCCTTTGCGTAGACTGTCTCAAGGCAGCTCAGGAACAGCTGAAGCAATGTCTCGGTAATGCCATTAGCCAAGAGGATAAGAATTCTTGCGCGGAAAGACAGCAAGAAAAAGCGAAGGCCTGCCAGAATGGTGAGTGCGAGAGTGAAAGAGACAAGAGTATAAATGGAAATGAAGTCCTCCCACAGAAGAAATAACGGGTCTGTGAGAGGAACAGGCAGGGCTCGCTCACCGCATACTCCGTTCTCAACAAGATGCCAGCGTGATCGCCTCCTGGAGTGTCACCTAGATGACAGACGGACAAGCGCGCGTTCTTGTAAAATACGCGGCGCGCATGAAACTAGCTCATGTAGAGCGGATACCTGCTCAAAGTTCCTCGCGTCTGATTGCGAGTAGTTGCGAAATGCCTTATACGCGCTTCCACAAAGGAGGTGGTTCTGCATAAGGGTGGGGTGGACGACGCATCCGCCAATCGACTGCTCACTGCGTTACCAGGGATAAGCAGGGAACGGCTCTTTGCCAAAACGCAACGAGTCTCGCTTTCAGTGAAAGACATTCTGTATCACCCAGGGGGCCCCATCCCCTCGGTGTATTTCCCGCTGACGTGTGTCATATCCATGATGACGGAGATGCAGAATGGAGAGACCATTGAAATTGCCACCGTGGGGAATGAGGGTGTGCTTGGTATTCCGGCCTTTTTGGGAATAGATGTGGCGGTAGCCCTTGGGATTACGCAGGTCCCCGGTGAAGCCCTGCGGATGAGTGTCAAAGATTTTAAAGAGGCGGCGAAGAGAGACGAACGCTTCGGCACAATCCTGGGGCGCTACACACACGCTCTTCTCATGCAAATCGCTCGTTCAGGGGGATGCAACAGCTTACATTCAGTAGAAGAGCGATATGCCCGATGGCTGCTCATGATGCATGACCGAACGAATGTGGATGTGTTTGCCTTCACGCAGGAGTTTCTAGCGAGAATGTTAGGCGTGAGCCGTGCCAGAGTGAACATTGTCACGGGAGCGCTCGAAAAAGCCGGTCGGATCAAGCACAGTCGTAACCAGATCACCGTACTCGACTGGACTGGACTTGAAGCGTCATCCTGCGATTGCTATCGGATCATCAAAGAAGAATTTGCGCGAGTACTGGTGTAGACGTACTTATGGTGCACGGAGTATCGTATTCGCGTGGAGTGCGTTGATGTAGAGGATACCCATGGCACGCAAACGAACCCCGGCGTTCAATCCCCAGACGTTCCTCAGCAAAGTGGGGAGCGGCAAAACGAGTCTGACGCCCCCCAAGAAGCAGGTTCTCTATTCACAAGGGGACGCGGCGGATGCCGTGTTCTATATCCAGGGAGGCAAGGTCAAGTTGACCGTGGTCTCGCAGCAGGGTAGAGAAGCCATCGTCGCGATTCTTGAGCAGGGCAGCTTTTTTGGAGAATCCTGCCTCGCCGGACAGACGGTTCGGGAGGCGACGGCGACCGCCCTGGAAGACGCTAGTCTCGTGCGCATCGACAAAGACGCCATGCTCCATGTGTTGCACAAGGAGCCCACGTTCGCCCAGCTGTTTATGTCCTATCTGCTGGCGCACTCGATTCGCATCCAAGAGGATTTGGTCGATCAACTCTTCAATTCCAGCGAGAAGCGGCTGGCACGGATCCTCCTGCTGCTGGCCCACTTTGGGAAGGAAGGCAAGCCGGAGCCGGTCATCGCGAAGGTCAGTCAGGAAACGCTCGCCGAGATGATCGGTACCACACGCTCCCGCGTCAGTTTCTTCATGAATAAGTTCCGTAAACTGGGCTTCATTGAATACAACGGCGGGTTGCACGTGCACAGCTCCCTCCTTAATATCGTCCTCCACGACTAGCAGGATGCAGAATAGGTTGGCATGAAGCCCCTCCTGAAGAAAGGCAGGAAAGAGCGAGACTAGCGGCGCCTAAAAGCCGATACTCATGCCTGACCTTGAATCGCGCGTCCAAGCAGTTGCGATTCCGCCTTCAACCAGTCCTCTAGAGCCTGGCCTTCTTGTCGTCCCCGCTGTTCATACAGTTCGTAGGCGCGTTGCGCGACGCGGCCTTGATGAACCTCGGCACGCCGTGCGGCCTGTTCAGCCAGGCCTGACGTCTTACTGCCAGGACCGGCATGAGACGTGGCGGCCGGCTTCGCCGATGTGGCTCGATTGACGGTGGTTTCCTTACTCATCGTTCACCTCCTCACGCTCCGGTGTTCATAGTAGTTAACTCAGCGAGAACCTCTGTCGTCCGTCGACACCACTGTGGTCGGATATCGACGGACGTAGAGTACGCATGTCTTGGGAGTAAGACCTTAGGCCCTCTCCTTCACCGTGAGATCGTTCTTCACCGACTTCACGCCGGGGACCTGCCAAGCAGTCCAGGACGCATTGGCACTGGTCATGATGTCCTTGACCTCGCCGGTCAGCGAGACCACGCCCGCATTCGTCTGGGCACTGATACCGGCATTCTTCAGATTGGCATCTTTTGCGATCTGTTCATTGACCCGTGTCGTAATCGCCGCATCCTTGTCATCGATCGCCTCGCGTTTGGACGGGGCGATGACTTGGAGATCGTTCTTCACCGACTTGACGCCGTCGATCCCTTTGGCAATCCCTTCCGCCGCCTGCTTCGCCGCGTCGGAATCAACCTTGCCGCGGATCACCACCGAGCCCTGCGTGGTCTCGACATTGATTTCACTCCCTTTCACCCGGGCATCGGCAAACAGCGCAATCTTGGTCTTCGACGTCAGCCAGGAGTCATTGATCGGCGTCTTCTCGTCGGCCTTGCCAAGCGCGTTCGCCGATCCGGCGAGGAGTGCACCACCGACAACCAGAGCCGTGCAGAGTGTCAGTACATAGCGTGTGTTCATAATCGTCTCCTTTATTGAATTGTAAAAGTGTGTCGTCAGATATCTTTCGTGAGTTGCATCCATTCAGGGGGACTTCTTCTCCACGTCTTTCGGAGCCGACTTCTGATGCCACGCGTCCGCCCACTTCATCAATTCTCTCTTTTCATCGCCATACCCATACCGTTCCTGGACTTTGCCGACAAATCTGTCGTAAATGCCTTCGATCTGTTGCAAGTCATCATCGGTAAACTTGCCCCACTGATGTTTCAGTTCACCTTTGAACTGCATCCATTCCCCCTTGAGTTGATCAGCGTTCATCGGATCCTCCTCCTATGTACAGATTTACGTTCGTGCCAGGTCATCACGCCAGGAAACCGTCGGACAGCCCGACATCGCCCGGTCACGTAACCCGAGCGGAGCGCCCAGTAACCACATGGATCGCGACCAGGACGATCCCGATCAGGAACAGTATCCAGGAAATCTGGACCGCGACCGCGGACACCCCTGCGAGATTCAGGGCGCCGGCAATCACGCCGACCACCAGGAACACCAGTGCGTAGTAGAGCATGGCTCACTCCTTTCTATGGAATGCGGGCGTAACCCGAACAGTCCTCTGGGGCATGGCCGGAGTCCTGGCCGCCTCCATCAGCAGACCATGACACAAGGCATACAGCCGTTCAGAGAAACTCTGACATCGAAACGGAGGAGACTGGAGAATCGGTCACGCCCGGAAGGATCAGGAAGCGCAAGAGATGGGACAGTCGGCGAGCTTCACACCTCGCACCATCACCTTGGGCGCAATGAGTACGGGAGTCAAGCAATCTAATTCAGGCTGGAATAGTCAATGCAAAAGGCAGGTTAGGATGCCTCCATCTCTATTAATCGGCCACTAATCAGCCGCGCAAGACCGGCGGGAAGGGTTGATTTGGTTTATCTGGTTTGTTTCGTTCATCTGATTGGTCTCGTTCAACGGAATAAACCAGGCAGACCGAATAGACCAGAGAGGCCGGGCTGTTCTCTTGCCCCTCGGTTCATGGATACTGGCGGATGTTTGGAGCATTCGGCTAATGCTCCAATTCGTAACGCACAGCAATCAATAAATTTGGCATACTGAAGGGATTCTGGAAGGTCTGTCTCCTCTAAGGAGAGATAGAGAGAATTGGAAGGCCCTCGTCAGACAGGGCCTTCTCCATCTTGAGGATTACTTCTTCAAATTAACGTGCAGCGTGCTCATCTCAGCTCCGCCAACGAAATTATGCGCCTTTCCCACCAGAGACAGTTTCCCTCCGCCAAACGTCCAGTTTTCCTTACATCCCATCTTGCCGAATTCCACGGAATAGACAAGTGAGGCGCTGACGGGCACTTTGTTCTCCTGATCGGACGAGCACCGTTTCACCGTGCGAGTTCTGCGAGCAAGGAGGGCACCTGGCCGCTCCCTATCCATCCTTCTGAGGCCGCGCGTTGCGCGAGCACAGAAGATCATCAGGCTCCATCCCCTCCTATGTTCCGGGAGCAAAGAACCGACATAGCTGTCAGTCCTTCCGCTGCCTCCTTCCCCTCTTCCCTTCCCCCATTCAAAGTAAAATAGGGAGTGGTCAGGTCGTCATTCACTGCGCGTGTCTCACCTCCTTACTCACCTCTCAAAGGACTGGCAGCTGTGTTGGTTCTACTGCGGCCGTCTAACGAGCTACAAATGCTCCAACCAAGCTCGCTCGTGCCTCTCTTCATAGGGTGGCCTGGTTGATCATCGATTGCGCACGTCGAACGAGCACATTCCTATCGTGCGCGTTCCGCGAGCAGGAGGACGACCAGGCCACCCTTCCTTATCAGTCCTTTCGCTGCCCTATTTTACTTTCCGTCCCCTTCCAAAGCCGGACGATATTACTCTTGTGCTTGACCCAGATAAGCGCGCTGACAACCAGGGCAAAGACAAGGAATTCCTGCCGCTGTTCATTCACGATCGCCACGACTGGAAAGCACCCGAAGGCCGCCAGCGCGCCAGCGGATGAATAGCGCCAGATCGCAACGGTCCCCAACCAGATCAATAACAAGAGGAGTCCGATAGAGGGTGACAGACCCAGTACCGCTCCCACGGCCGTCGCCACGCCCTTCCCTCCTTTGAAACCCAGAAACGGCGAGAAGAGGTGTCCGAGAATCGGCGCGAGCGCCACGACCATGATGTAGGATTCGACGGTGAGCCAATGCATCGCAGCCCAGCCCAGCACCCACCCCTTGCCCAAGTCGCCAAGGAGCGTGAGAATTCCTGCTTTCTTGCCGGACACGCGCAGGACGTTGGTAAAGCCGATGTTCTTGCTCCCAGCGGTGCGTGGATCGGGCTGGCCCAGTGCCTTGGATACCACGATACCGAAAGGAACCGCCCCCATCAGAAAGCCGAGCACCGTCATCGATACCCAGAGGAGTTCTTCGTTCATGGGTAAGGGAATTAGTTATGGAAGGTGCGAACGCCGAGAGAACTCGTAAGACTCCGCAGGATGCTCAAAAATTCCAGACTTCTTACCCGCCCAACCCCGGCGCGCCTTGAGCGCGGCCCTTCCAATTCTCTTCACCTTTCATTTGGGGAGTGGCCAAGGCTGCCCTCAACTGCGCGCATCGGACGAGCACCGTTTCACCGTGCGCGTTCTGCGAGCAAGGAGGGCATCTGGCCGCTCCCTATCCATCCTTCTGAGGCCGCGCGTTGCGCGAGCACAGAAGATCATCAGGCTCCATCCCCTCCTCTGTTCTGCGAGCAAGGAGGGCACCTGGCCGCTCCCTCTCCTGTTGGCGGGATTTTTCATCATCCTGTTACAGTCCCTTGGCCACAACTTGCTTCCAAAAGCTCCACACATACTGCCCACCTGAGACATAGCCGAGCACCAGCGATAGATAGAGCGTGACGATACCGGCAAGATGCAGATTGCCGAGATCAGACAGGAACGTGTCCTCGAGGATCAACAGCACGATCGCCACGACCTGCAGCGCCATCTTGTACTTGCCCGTCGTCTCGGCCGCAATCACCATGCCTTCGCCTGCGGCAATGGCGCGAACGCCCGTGACCGCGACTTCGCGCGCGATGATCAAGATCGCAACCAGTGCACTCACGCGATCGACGTTGACCAGGAGGATGAGCGCGGAGAGGACCAGCAACTTATCGGCAATGGGATCGAGCAGCATCCCGAGGGTGGTCACTTGGCCGTTACGGCGAGCCAGATAGCCATCCAACAAATCGGTGACCGCTGCGACGACGAAGACGAGGGCCGCGCTGAGGGATCGGTCCTCGGTCGGCGTGGCAAACAGCACCACGAAGACAGGGATCAAGAGGATGCGTGTGAGCGTAATGAAATTCGGCAGGTTGAGCGATTCCTGCCCGACCGATCTCCATGCCGCCAGTACGCGATTCATCGGTAACCCATTCCGTTATCCGGTCTCGAAAAAGCTATTGTGTCATAGGACAGAAGAACAATCCCACAGAATGCTCAAAAAGGCCACACTTCTCAACCGCCTAACCCTGTCGGCTACTTCACCCACCCGCCCTGAGTCTGCCAAGACAGCCTCTTTGCCCAGGGACGCGTTATATCCCGAGCGAGTGGCCCCGTCTGCCCTCGACTGCGCGCATCGAACGAGCACAGTTTCACCGTGCGCGTTCTGCGAGCAAGGAGGGCACCTGGCCACCCCGCTCTTTTTTCAGCATCCTGTTAGACGATGCCATGTTTGAGCAAATCATGCAAATGCACGACCCCCACAATTCGCTTGGCGTTGTCCGCGACGATGAGCGTGGTAATGGAATGGCGCTCCATCATTTCGACCGCCTTGGCTGCCAGTTCATCCGGTCCGATCAACTTGGGGCGGCGCGAGGCCAAGGACCCGGCGGTGATCTTGGAGAAATCCCCGCCCTGTTGGAGGAACCGCCGCAGGTCACCGTCCGTAATCACTCCTAACAGTGCACCGGCTCGATCGATCACCGTGGTCATACCGAGTTTTTTGGCTGACATTTCGAGAATGGCCACCGGGGCTAGGACCGTCTCCATTACTTGCGGGACCTCCTGCCCCCTGTGCATGAGGTCCCGCACTTTCACCAGCAAACGACGTCCGAGCGTCCCGCCTGGATGGAATTGCGCAAAATCCTGCTCTTTGAACCCACGTTTCTCGAGCAACGCGACGGCCAAGGCGTCGCCCATTGCAAGCGTCGCGGTCGTGCTCGCCGTCGGCGCAAGTCCCATGGGACAGGCCTCTTCTGCGACGGACACATCCAACGCGACGGCGCTATTCTTGGCCAGCGTCGAACCCTTTCGGCCGGTGATCCCCACAACAGCAATCCCCATACGCTCCATGAAGGGCAAGAGCTGCAAAATTTCCTGCGTCTCTCCGCTATTCGAAATTGCAATGAAGACATCGCGGCGCGCCAGCATCCCGAGATCGCCGTGGAGCCCTTCGGCTGGATGGAGAAAGAACGACGGCGTCCCGGTACTCGCCATCGTGGCGGCGATCTTCTGTCCGATCAACCCGGATTTGCCCATGCCCGATACGACGACTTTGCCCTTGCAGTTATAGAGCAGGTCCACGGCATCAGCGAACCCACCGTCGAGACGTTGAATGAGTGCCTGGACGGCGCGCGCTTCGATGTCCAACACACGCCGGCCTACGTCAAGGCTGGTTCCGCTCTTCGGCTTGGTTACTTTCGAGGTTGTGACGCGTCGCATATCCGCAAGACCCGTTCTAGCAAAGATTTGAGATGATGAAGAGGTACCATGTTCGGCCCGTCAGACAAGGCCTCGTCGGGATTTGGATGGACTTCCATGAAGAAACCATCGACTCCGACGCCGGCTGCTGCACAGGCCAATGGCT
>DASVEA010000288.1:0-2407 GCA_036380815.1 Nitrospiraceae bacterium | reverse complement strand
CGCCATTTTGTCGAACTCCTCGATCAGGAGCGACTGGTATTTCTTAAAGCTATCGTAGAGATCGCTGCCGAGACGAAGATCCATTCCTGATTCCCAGAAGTTCATCCCTTTGGTTTCGATGACGCGCAGCACGAGTGTTTCAATGTCGATGCGCAAGTAGCAGACGAGATCGGGGACTAAGGCAAAGCCGAAGACATCTCTCACCCACTGGCGGTTCCCGCTGCGCACAAAATCGCGTGCGAGGGCCGTATAGATATACCGGTCGGCCAAAACGATGAAGCCCGAGCGAAGCGCGGGGATGATCTCGTGTTCTAAGCGATCCGCAAAGTCGGTGGCGTACAGCAGGCTGAACGACCACCGGTCGAGAATGTTGCCTTCTTTCGCCATTTCAATCGTCTTCGACATGAGATTGGAACGGGTCCAGCCGGTCGTGAGCACGCCATAGCCCTGCACCTCCAGCCACTCCTGCAACATCTCGATGTGTGTGGAGCGGCCAACACCGTCGGTGCCTTCGATGGCGATGAGTTTCCCCTTGAGGTCACTCGGATTTAGGTTCGTCAAACCGTCGCCAAAAAACCGTGCGTCGACCATGTGTTCCCCGTCTTGGTTTGTAATCTTTGAGCGCCTCTCCCACGAGCCGGCGCATGTCGTTCTGCTGGGCTTCGATGTCTTTCGTCGCATCCAACGTGATGAGCTGAAACTCATCGACGATCTTCTCGTACTGAGCCAGGATGCTTGATTGGAAGATGCGGAAGCTTTCGGTGACGTCCAGGGTCAGGTTCATATCCATACCGGCTTCGTAGTACTTGAATTGCCCGCGCGTGCCTCCGAGGAGCCTGGAGATGGCCACCTCAATGGGCACCTTGAAGTAGAAGGCCATGTCCGGTGTGATGGCGAAGCTGTAGAGCTTGCGAATCCATTCAGGCGATACGCCGCGGGCCACGTCACGCGCGAAGGCGGTGTACATGTAGCGGTCTGCCAAGACGATCATGCCGGCTTTGAGCGGGGGTAAGATTTCATGATAGAGCCGGCTGGCAAAGTCGGTCGCGTGCAGCAAGCTGAACGTCGTAGGCGTCAGGCTTTTGTTTTTCTTTCCCCGTTTGGTCGTGTCTTTGACCAGCTCCGAGGAGTTCCACTCCGTGAAGAAGACTCGATGGCCTTTCGACTCCAGCCACTTGTGCAGCAACAACAGTTGCGTGCTCTTCCCGGACCCGTCGATGCCCTCGACGATGATCAGTTTTCCGGGGTAGGGGTGGGGATGTCTGGGTAGAGGGGGCTGATTGCTCATGCGGCATCATCCTGTGAGATGACGGTAAATTTCACACGGCGGCGGAACACGCGTTCGAAGAGATCCGCCCGGCCTGCGGCGGCCCAGGTTTCCAATTCCGCATCACCCGTCACGTGCACGGTGATCGTAATGGTGGCGCCGAGCCTCACGTTGAGGGTGCGGACGACCGAAAAATGTGTCCGATCCAAGCCATCGGCGATCCGCAGCAGCGCCGACAGGATCCGCACTATTCGTTTGTATTTGGGGGAGAGGGCGTCGAATTCCTCGTGCTTCATTTGAGGGATCGCGCGCCGGTGGTAGCGCGCCACGTTCGCGACCACCTGAATCTCCTCGCCGGATAGTCCTCCGAGGCCGCTATTGGTGATCAGATAGTAGGCATGCTTGTGGTGCTGGCGCTCGTTGATGAGGTAGCCGACGTCGTGCAGAATTGCGGCGTATTCAAGCCAGTTCCGCTCGGTGGGCCCCAAATGATGGAGGCGTGCCGTTTGATCGAAGAGGCGCAGGGCTAAGCCGGCGACATGCAGGCTATGGGTTTCCGGGGCCTGGCAGCGACGGGCCAGCGCGATGACGTTGCGCCGCCGCAGGTCGGGAATTTCCGATTCCGCTTTGAGTCGTTCACGGTGGCGATGGATAAAATCGTAGATGAGGCCTTCACGAATGGCCTTGTCGCACAGGATGAGTTCGTCTCGCCCTGAGAGCTCCATCAAACGGCGCAGGACCACTGTGGCAGGAAACAGGGTATCGACGCGTTTAGGATCTAACCCGGGGATCGCCAGCCTGGCTTTAATGGTGGCTTGACGAAGGTCCTGCTCGATCTCTTTGACGTCCTTCAATGAAATTGTGGCGAGATTGATTTGGGGGAGGGGGCGATTCGTTCGGCGTAAATGAATGACTTCTGCCAAGTTGGCCGCCATGCCGGAGGTGGCGATCAGGGAATCGAACCGTTTCGTCTTGAACGAATCGAGGGCGGCCTGTAACTGGACCGTCACCGTGTCTTCGAGTGAGCGGAGCATCCCCTCGGAAGGCGGAGTGCGCTTGAGGAATTCATCCGCCAGTCTGATGGCGCCCAGCTTCAGGCTTTTTGCATGGATCAGTTGTTCGCGATTCCCGACCATCAGC
>DASVEA010000287.1:0-8299 GCA_036380815.1 Nitrospiraceae bacterium | reverse complement strand
ATTCACGGTGGTGATGTTCACGGTATTGGGTGCACTGTTCACGGTGCCATCGTTCACAATGAGTTGCACGACATAGGTGCCGGCGCGGTCGACAGTAAAGGTCGGCGACACGTTGGTGAGACTCGACAGGACTGCGGCGCTGCCGGTCGGCTTGGCGGTCAGTGACCAACGATACGTGAGCGGATCACCGTTGGCATCGGAGCTGGCGCTCCCATCCAAAATGACGAGCGATCCCAGGGCCTTGACGCCTTGGTCGGGGCCGGCATTGGCCACCGGCGCGACATTGCTGGTGGCGATGACCACGGTATCGGGGAGTGTACTGTTCACCGTGCCATCGTTCACAATGAGTTGCGCGACATAGTTGCCGGCGCGGTCGACGGTAAAGGTCGGCGACAGGCTAGTGGGATCCGCCAGGACTGCGGCGCTGCCGGTCGGCTTGCTGATGAGTGACCAACTATACGTGAGCGGATCACCGTCGCCATCGGTGCTGGCGCTCCCATCCAAAGTGACGAGCGACCCCGGGGCCTTGACGCCTTGGTCGGGGCCGGCATTGGCCACCGGCGCGACATTGTCGCTGGTGATGATCACGGTGTCGGGTGCGCTGTTCACCGCGCCATCGTTCACAATGAGTTGCGCGACATAGTCGCCGACGCGGTCAAGGGTCAAGGTCGGCGTCACACTGGTGGGATTCGCGAGGACCGTGGCGCTGCCGGGCGGCTTGGTGAGCAACGTCCAGCTGTAGGTGAGCGGATTACCGTTGGGGTCGCTGCTGGCGCTGCCGTTCAACGTGATGCGGGTGCCGGAGATGAGGCTGCCTAGGTCAGGGCCGGCATTGGCGACTGGTGCGTTATTAGGAACAGACACATCGTTGACGTTGCCGCAGCCATTCAGAAACAGGGCCGCTAGTATGAAGCAGAGAACTGTCCCCAGGTGCCTCATCAGACAATCTCCGTGGTCGTCCGTCGCCGTTCATCGATCAGACCGAGTTTATGAAGGTACACCCGTCCATCCCGCGACATACCATCAACGACGAATATTTCTACCCAACTGTAATCGGGAAGGCCACGGCATGGACCGCTGCACAGCTTTACGGGCACCATGGCGTTGGACCTCCCGTTGAAGTGCGGTACAGTGGGCGCTCTGCATGCTGACAGAAATGCGCTATGTGGGTGCTAGGAAAGGCCACATCTAGCCGCCCAACCGGGGGAGTATAGTCGAGCGTGACCAAGATTGTGATCCGCTGATTCTCTGAAGTGGAAACAAATTTTACAGAACCTGTTGCCCCTTGGTACATGAACGCCGCGCTTGTCGGGGATAGTGCGAGGCCCGGCCACGACCGGCCCGGCCATGACCGTCGGGCCAGCCCTCCGATACCTCGCTCAGTCTTCTGTCTCGTCTTCGGGCCCATTAATTTGAGCATGTTGTGCCCCCGTTAAAACTGCAAAGTGACTCAGAGACGCTTTCACGTATAGCAAAAGAGGACGGCGGCGATCTGGTCAAAATTGAACACATTTTCGACGCGCAGAAGCCTGTTTCTCCTGTAAGGGCATTCGGTTTTGGAAAAGTGTGCATCATGTCTTGACCTGCGAGGCGTGCCATCCGCCTGCAGATCCATCAATGGTTGCCGAAAGGATCGAGATTCCTTGACAACTGGTCACGCTGTCACACAGGAAACCACGGCAAACTACGAAAAACTCCTGGAGAACCAGGTTGGAAAACCACGGAATAGAGGGGGACAAAACAATGAACGGAAAGTTCTCACTTGGGCTGATCCGGACCTCGATTCGAACACAGCTGCTCGCTACGTTGGATCAAATGGGGGGGAAGTAATTCGAGCGATGTCGGTTCATTTATCTTCTACGAAACCTTTCAACATATGATCATTTAAGCGCTGTTATATGGGAGGGACGTGGCTAGGAATTCAGCAGTTGGAAGGGCGTAGACGGATTATATTCCTTGAGGGGGTTATCGGGTTGTTGGGATTGAATTGGTTGACCGGATTCGCGGGGTCGCCAGGGTCATACTGATTGATCGGGTTCAACTGGTTCCTCGGATCGTAGGGGTTGATTGATTCAGAGGATTTCGGATAATCGGCACGATACTAGTGGCGAGAGTTCTTAAGACGGATTAGTGGAGTGCTAGATCCTGCTGCAGAAACTCTGCAAAACAAGTTTCTGGCGCAAAATCTTCCGGCCAACTATACGGAAGCGAGGGTAACCCACCCGGTAATTTACTTTCGAGAACGGACATTAGTCTTGATACGCGAATGTCTTTCTTGGCGAGAAGGTCTGTTTCATGGATCAAGATGTTGTGAGATGACAGGAACCGGAACGGCCTGTTCGGTTGGACAGGAGAGCGGTGTCGACGTGCGCGAGAAATATGGAGCCGGCGATCCGGATTGAACGGACGACCTGCGGTTTACGAAACCGCTGCTCTACCAACTGAGCTACGCCGGCCCTCGCGAGCAAGTTCTCAACTTACACGGGTTTTTTCTCAGCCTCAAGGGGTTTTTCGTGCAACAACAGACAATGGATGAGAGACAAGACTCTCTACCCCCGACGCATTAGCTAACTGATTAGCCAGGGGGAACCAATGGCCGTTATTTGAACCGGACAATGGGCTGCAGCCTGACCGAGGCCCCCTGGCCTGACTCTGGGAGGCAGAGAGGCTTTTGCTCGTTGCCATACTGCTCGCGGGCCATCTTGAGCACCTGCCACTTGGTATAGGTGCAGAGTTCTCCGGCAAGGATAGTGCCGTTCTGATCAAAGTCTGCCGCACCGCCCAGGCCTTTGAGCAATTGATAGGTAAAGAGCCCGTGCCGGCCCGGGTCATAATTATGAGCCTCCTGGACTGCCCGGTTGCCGACCATCCACATAATTTTCTCTTTCCCGCTGCCCTCTTGCTCCCACAGCGGGGAGATCATGCCTGCCGCCTCCTTGCCCGGTGCCCGTTCAAGCGAGAGATCGAGCATCACGACAGCCCGCTGAATCGGCAAAGTCGCCAAGGACTCCTGCAGCCGACGAAGCGAGTAGAGGCGCGTGTCGGACGTGGTGGTACTGTCGAACAACATCATCGACACTGCGCCGGTGGTGGCCTCAACCACTCCTCGACCCGTGATCGAGACATAGACCACGGTAGTGGGGTCCACCTGCTTGGGCAGCCACTCTTCCAAAACCTCGGCCAGGTCGCTCTTGAGGGCATGGGCATCAACGAGGACGCGCACGCGCTCGGAAGGAATCCCTCCGACCGATTTAAGATACGTGGCCATGACCTCCGCATCTCGTGCGGCATACTTGACCCTGGCAATGCCGCTCTCCCGAAACCGCCCCACGCCGATGACAATGCCTACGGCCTTCGGCTGTTTGAGTATACTGGTTCGTGTCGGCAGCTGATCGACTTCGACCGGCAGCGCCACCGCCTCCGTCGCAGACTCAGGCTTCATCGCCACCAGAAACTTCTTGGCGGATGGCAGCTGGACCGATGGAGACCCGGCACGCAGCATCAGCGTCAATTCTTCCTGTTGTACACCTTTCACCATGCCGACTTTGCCGTCCAACGTCAGATGTTTCACCTCGCCGGGCTGAAGATCGCCGACGGATACCACGCTGGGAATCCGCTCGATCGAGGTCGGCATGGCGGTCACCAACAATTCGACAGCCAGTGCGGTTCCAGGCCCTTCATTTTTGACTTCAATTTCGATCGCGACGGCTTCACCGGTTTGGAACACCTGATTGCGATGCTCGTTACGGACGATCGCCCTGAATATCACCGTGGCAGGCTTATCCACAGGAACCGGGACAGGAACGGCCACCGCCGACTGCAATGGAGCCGCCTTGGAGCCACCGGCCTGGCGTGCTTGAGCGGCATCGATAATATTGTTGGACGTCCCGAGTTGCTTGGCCATACCATCCGTCACATAACCTATGGCCTCTTGGGCAATCTTATCGAGACCCTTTACCTCACACGAGGCCTCGGTGACATCGACCTCTCCTCGACCAATGCTTTGAATTTTCTTGCTGTAGAGAACCCTCCCGTCGGCAGCCGTGTAGGCAAAGTTCAATCCCAAGGTGACCGTGGCTGGATAGCTCTTGTTGGCCTTTCGAGGGATAGTAAGATCCACCTGGGACAGGCCCAACGCCGCATCAACATAGCCATCCGGCGCCGACGATGATCCCGGCTCGCCCGTCAAGACCTTTTCAAAAACGCGGCCTGTTTTCCGCCTGAGCGTTTCTTGTAATGGAGCACTGATCGGCAAGGATTGCCTCTGGCCGCAGGCGTCCTGATAGGTGAGCTGCGCCCCGGCGATACTGGGGTCAGATCGCAGTTGGACGGTCAGGGGGAGATAGTATCCGATGGTCGCGTCGTCTTGACTCGAGAAGAGCGAGCAGCTCGTCATCGTCGCAACACACAGCCCCACGGCAACCCCTGAGGCTGCACGATACAGGAAGGAAGGACGCGCTGAATCAATGACCTGCACAAGCATTCTTATACAGAAAAGCATCCCGCGAGCACAACTCACCGCACGATACGGGCCCGGTTTGTTTGGTCTATTTGGTTTGTTTTGTTCATCTGGGTAGACTAGTTCAACCAGACAAACCAAATAAACAAGAGAAACCAGCCTGCGCGTCCAATCGTTGACAGCCCCGCACCCCTCGGCTAAGTTCACCCGCATGACCGAGTCTTCTTCACCGTCACCGGGATCACCATCGCCGCGACTCTCCTGGTCGGCCATCAGCCGACTCATTCGCCTCCAGAACCAGACAGGGACCTGGCTGCTCATGCTCCCGACTTTGTGGTCCTTGGTCTTGGCCGCGCGCGGCATGCCTCCGCTTCACTTGTTTGCCATCTTCGTCACCGGATCCTTTGTGATGCGCAGCGCGGGGGTTGTGCTGAACGATCTAGCGGATCGATCCTTCGATCGACATGTGACGCGCACACGGGTACGTCCACTCGCGTCTGGTGAACTCAGCGTTACCCATGCTTTATTGGTCGTTGGTCTCTTACTCGTGCTGGCCGGAATTCTCGTGCTGCTCCTGGACCCATTGACGATCCTGTTAAGTCCGATCGCCATTCTTTTGGCTTGCCTCTATCCCTTTGCGAAACGCGTCATCCATGTCCCACAAGCCATATTGGGTATCGCCTTCGGCTGGGGCACCATCATGGCCTGGACCGCGGCGCAGGGGACCATCGAAGCGCCGGCCTGGTGCCTATTCGCTGCGACAGCCTGCTGGGCCATCGGATACGATACGATCTACGCGCTTCAAGATCGGGAGGACGATCGTCGGATCGGCGTGAAATCCTCGGCATTGCTGTTCGGTTCGTCGACGTGGATTGCCGTCGGTACGGTCTTCTGTGCGATGCTGCTGCTGCTGGGACTCGCAGGCTGGTTTACCCGCATCGGCTGGATCTACTACGCAGCGCTCGTTGCCATTGGAGTATGGTGTCTGAGGCAAGCTCTGCAGCTCAGACAGGCCGTGCCGGCTCCCACTGCCTTCCACATGTTTCAGCAACATGTGTGGGTAGGAGCTGCGATCTTCATTGGAATGGTCGCGGGATTTCTGCTCTAGCGGCAGGATGCTGAAAAAGTCTACCAGTCTGTCCTGTCTATCTGGTCTGATTGGTCTATCTGGTTATTTCCCCGACTTCTCAGCCGGGGCCTCAGCCTTCGTGGCCGGAGCCTCAGTCTTCTCGGTCTGGTCCTCAGACTTTGGCGCACGCAACGTACCAAGGTACATCGTCACGGCCTTGGCATCGGCATCGCTAAGCCCGAGCGCCGGCATCCTGGTTTCCGGCTTCATCGCCTGCGGGTTTTTCAGCCACCGATAGATCCAGGTTCCGTTCAATCTGAATCCTGCGCGGTCGAGCGCCGGCCCGACCTTGCCGCCATCTGCGCCGAGACTATGGCAACCGTTGCAGCCATACTTGTTTTCATAGAGACGTTGGCCGAGCTCCACCATCTTCGCAACCTGTTCCGGTTTCACAGTGAGATCGGGCCGGGCGACACTCACCCCTTTTCCAGGTCTCGTCGAGAAATTGTTCATCGAGGCCTGCGCAGCGTCGAGATCTTTTTTCGCCTGCGCCATGGCTGCTAACTCTTTGGCATAAGAGGATTCGTCTGGTTCGACGTCCTTCTTGAGCGCTTCACTCTTCTTTTCCGCCTCATCGCTGGCTTGCTTCTCAGCCGCCTCATACGCCTTCGTGGCCTGGTCTAAATTGGCTTGGGCCGTTAGGAGCGCCGCGGCCAGCTCTTTCTTCCGCTCCTCGACCTTAAACTCCAGCTTCATGCCGTGGAGTCCACGGACATAGCCGACAATGGCCCAAATTTCGTCTTCAGACAGGGTGTACTTGAAGGTCGGCATGGTGGGCACGGCAAAATCGTCGTCGCCGATCTCATCCCCGCCCTCACTTGTATCCTTCATGTCGCGTGAAATTGTATTGAAGATGTCATTGTCTTTCAAGGTGCTCATCTCTGACTTGTTCGTAAGATCTTTGGGCTTCGGATCGGGCATCGAGGACCAATTGAATCCTTCGTTCTGGCGTCCGCTCTCACCGTGACAGTGCGAGCAGTAGTGGCCGTAGAGTTCATGCCCCTTCTGCTGCTGCTCGTTCGCACAACCCAGGGTAGCTATGGCCCAGATGCCGACTAGTGCACCCACTATTCCCAATACGTATCGACGAGCCGCCTTCATGCTGAATGCCCTTTCTTGAGCTTGCGGATCAGAACGAACTGAAATCCGAGAGCCAGGCCCACGGCGATGGCCGCATAATAATAGCCGGAGTAATTGGGTGGCGCCTCTGCGCGGAAATTCCACCAGGAGGTGACCGCCTTTTGGGACCCCTTCTCCTTCAGCTCACCGCTTGCGTCCTTCTTGCCATCCCAGACGGCGAAGGCGATATTGATGAACCCACCTGTCGTGATCTGCGTATCTTCGTCCGGATGCTCGGTGACGAGCGGCCGCGTAAAGACAACTTTCCATGTGCCATTGGTGTAGGCGCCTTTAGCTTTCACGTCCTGGTGCGTCTGTATTTTTAGTGTGCCAAAGCCCTTGGCGTTCATGTCGACGCCTTTGCCGTCTTTGTTCTTCCAATACCAAATATTGACCGGGCCTCCTTCCACCTGCGCCATCGGCTGGCCATGCGCAAAGTGGGCTTTCTTGTCGCCCACCATGAACTCAACCGCGGCTGAATCGTCTGGATCTTCCGTCGGGTCGGCGTACTCCAAGAGAATGGCGAGGTTGGTCCCGTCATGCAAGGCACGCACGTTCAAATCTTTAACTGTCGCGTCCAGGATACGATTCGGCCAATGAACTTGCGGCGACATTGGAAATCTCGCCAGGGTCGCACTGTTCCACACCGCCGCAGTCGGGTCATCGCTCGGCAGTGTACCCTTCACCATCGGAGCACTGACCGAGACGCTTTCCGCGGTTGAAACGGGCGGAGCGGGGGCCGCGGCCTTTTCCTCGGCTGAGACAGGCTGCACAATCAGAAATCCCATGGCAAGCCATACACCGACGACGACATTCGGAACGATTTGGCTCAGTCCGCGAATCATAAATTCCGTCCTCTCCCTACTCACTCCTCAGAGGGTGGGGCTGATTGATCTCCCACCGCGCGCGTTATCCCAACCATTTTATTTTCCAGGGTAGCCTGGTTGATCCTCGATTGCGCGCGTCGAACGAGCACATTCTTATCGTGCGCGTTCCGCGAGCAGGAGGACGACCAGGCTACCCCATTACTCCCATGTCCTCGGCGATTGATGCGCTCCATCGTACTCGCCCATGATGATTTTCCAGATCCATTCGTCAGGAAGTTCGACTTCCCAGCGAGGCATTGCGGATTTCCATGGCATCCCTTCGATCGGGAGGCCGACGCCACCCTTCTTGATCCGCCAGAAGAGATAACTTTCCTGTAGCATGGCGATCGTCGTTGGATCGGAGAAGTTGGCTGGGGGAGGATTGAATCCCCTGGCTGCCGGGCCCTTACCGTCGAAGTTTCCTCCGTGGCAGGGGGAACAGAACGCGGCATAGAAACCCTTCCCCTGCTGGATGTTGTCCGGTGTCTTTGCAACGGGACTCGACAAGCCGGTATATTCGCCCGGCGGAGCCGGATGAATCGTCCGGTTTTCTGATGGCGGCGCATCGCTTACCGCCGTGCTGTTGTAGGTTTGCCAGCCAACCAGCAAAGGGAACAGAATCAGGACGCCGTAACGCAATGCTTGCAGCCCGCCAATATTCTCACCCGTCAGGAACCGTTGGATCGGGCCCCAGAAGGCCTCTTTGGACTCTGCGCTCACGGTGGC
>DASVEA010000286.1:0-2044 GCA_036380815.1 Nitrospiraceae bacterium | reverse complement strand
CGGACTTATCCAAGGTGCCAACCAAATCGGTTCACCGCTCGTCCTTCCCGGTCCTCCCCGCCAAACTGCGCCTTTGCCGTCGATCCAATCCACTATTCTCGACGACATCCCATAACAGGATGCTGAAAAAGGATGTGGGGTAGCTGGGACGATCCCCTTGCTCGCGCAACGCGCGGCCTCAGAAGGATGCGAGGAAGCAGGCAGGCCGTTCTTCTTGCTCGCAGAGCCCCCACGATAACCCAGTGGTCGCTCGATGCGCGCAGTGAAGAACAATCTGCCTACTTCCTCTGGGGAAGGTGGGGAATCTGAAGGCCCTCGTTGGACGCGCGCAGTTGGAATCATCCCAGCCACCCCTTAAGCAAAGGCAGTAAATGGTCGCTCACTGCGGCCTTGCTGAACGGCCTTTTTGAGCATCCTGCGAGGCGTTCCCTCGTGATCCCTGACCTGTTTGGTTGCGATTCCCAGATCTCTCGCAATAGTCCCTCAGCATCACGCTAAGGAGCATTCGCCAGTTGCCAGGTGAGGGCAAGGACATACCGGGCTGCGGTCTGCAAAATCTCCGGATTAATCGTGTCGGCGGTATCGGTGGGCTGATGAAAGTGTGGGTGGATGCCGCCGCTGACGACGGTGATAGTCGGGACACCCGCCTCTTTGAAAGGCACGTGGTCGCCACCGGGGAAAAATCCGAACACGTCCAGCATGTCGGTAAACCCTGCCACCTGTCCAGCCTCCAATACGACGTTCTTTTCCAATCCTGTCACGCCTAACGTGAGCCGTCCGTTTCCAACGCCGGCGTGATCGATGTTGATCATAGTTCTGGTCATGGTGGTCGGCACTAGAGGGCGTTCCACATACAGCCGAGAGCCAGCCAGACCCTGCTCTTCACCGCTGAAGGAGATGAACAGAATGGTTCGTCCAGGGTGCGCGCCGGCCTTGGCCAGAACGCGAGCGACTTCCAGCATCACAGCCGTCCCTGAGGCATTGTCGTCGGCTCCTGGAAACAAGAGTCCTGCTTGGCGGCCGAAGTGATCTCGATGCGCCCCGATTACGATGGTTTCATGCGTCAACTGCGGATCTGTGCCTGGGAGCACCGCGATCACGTTGATCAGAGCCCCTTGCTCTTGCCGCGATTCCCAGTCGAGGGCCCCGAAGTATTCCGTGCTAAATGACCGAGACTCGGAGCCTCGGTTGAGCTGATCCTGCAAGCTCCGAAGGTGTCCTTGATTCGAATGGTCGGTGCCAGCAATGATGTGCTCCGCTCGTGAAGTGCTGATCCATGCGCCGGGAATGTTGTCGGGTGCTGGAGAAAGTCCGTAGAAGGCGCTGGGTTGTCCCGTCACGCCACGTCGCATCTCGTAGGAACTGAGGACCGGTCCAGTTGCGGTCAGATATCCCACTGCCCCTTTTTGGCGAGCGATCCGAACTTTGTCCCCGTGAGTAATTGTTCCTTTGAAATGATCCGGTTTTCCTCTTAGGAACAGTACAATGCAATTGTTCACATTGATTCCGGCATAGTCATTCATGTCCGCAGCGGTATCGACAATCCCATAACCGACGAACACGATCGGAGCACGGACATGCGCAGCAGATGGTGAATCGAGCACCGGGAGAAAATCCGTTCCGAGGCGCTGATGGTCTGGAGTCCTGGCCGTAAAGATCTGCAGCGTAGGTTCTGGGGCAATGACAACAGTTTGATATGGCTTCGACATGAAGCCGGTGGCACGACCCCCTGGGCCGGGAGGAACGTTCAATCCAGCCAATGGAACAAAGGCGAGACTGATCTTAGAGGCGAGGAATTGGTCGGCTACCCAATAAGCCGAGCCGAGATCATCCTTTGATCCAGCCTGCCGCCCATTGAAGGACGGGCCGCTTAACGTTCGCACGTCGGCGAGCATGCGTTCGCTTGACAGGCCGTCGAGCGCTCGAAGCCATGCGCGATGGTCTTCTTCCGAGTGCGCAAATCCCTGGGCCCCCCGAGGGAGCAGGACGAGGATGATTCCCAGGAGAGTGACCACAACAAGGGAGGGAGAGAGGCTGTGCGTCG
>DASVEA010000285.1:0-2840 GCA_036380815.1 Nitrospiraceae bacterium | reverse complement strand
CAGCGCCGTATCGACGGTTGCAGTAGAAGCCATCGTGAATTATGCGGGCTAACCTCCCTTCGCCGAACAAACGGCTCGGCCAAAACTTTCTGATTGATCCCAACATTGTGCGCAAAATCGTTGCGTTGGCGGAACTGGGTCCCAACGTCCACGTGTTGGAAATCGGTCCAGGCCGCGGCATTCTGACAGAGGCGTTGTGCCACGCAGCCGGTCGTGTGACGGCGGTCGAGGTGGATCCACGGCTCCATGCCTATCTCGAAACCAGGCAGGAGGAGCTTCCGAATGTGGAGCTGGTCTGTGAAGACGCGCTGGCCTATCCGGTTGAGAGTCTGCCGATCGGGACGGTCGTCGTGGCTAATCTGCCCTACTATATTTCAACTCCGTTGCTCTTTCGATTACTCGACCAGCGTGGCCGGTTCCCCCGCATGGTGCTCATGCTGCAGGCCGAAGTGGCCGATCGCCTCGTGGCAAGCCCTGGCGGCTCGGACTATGGTGTGCTCTCAGTCATGGCGCAGTACGCAGCCGAGATCACCAAGTCGTTTCGTGTCTCAGCCCAGTGTTTCCGTCCCAGACCGGAGGTGGCCTCGGCGGCGGTGCTGCTGCGCACGAAAGAGCGCACGAGACTCAGCCGGCACGAAGAAGTCGCATTTCGCGCGCTTGTGAAGGCGGCATTTGCGCATCGAAGGAAAACGCTCGTCAATTCCCTGCGAGACGAAGGCTATGAGCTTCATTCTGTTGCCGAGACATTGCAGCGATTGGAAATTGCTCCGACTCGCCGGGCAGAGACGTTGTCGGTTGAGGACTTCCTCCGGCTGACTCATGAGCTCGGTTGAGGCGGTGCAAGGATATTCTGTGGCTGGCTTGGCCCGCATTATTCATGAAGGGTCGTCGTCCCCCACTGCTCTTCTATCTTCTCCGTTGAGGGCGGGCTAGATGGTCTCCCTCTGCGCGTGTCCAACGAGGGTCTCTGAGACCGCGCGTTGCACGAGCACAGGAGATCATCTAGTCTGCCCTCGCATGCTCCCTCCAAGCTAGCTCGTTTCTCTCTCATGCAATGGCACCCGTGCTGGTTCCACTGCGGCCGTCGAACGAGGTTACAGTTGGTCCATCCGAGCTCGCTTGTTATCTCTTCAGGGATGGGGGCTGATTGATCTTCCACTGCGCGCGTCCAACGAGGGTCTTCTGAGACCGCGCGTTGCACGAGCACAGAAGATCATCAGCCTCCATCCCTCCTCTCCTCCGTGACCAAGGGGGATGATTCAGACTACCTCCTCCTCCACTCGTTTGAAATGACCGATTCCCTGTGCTAGCATCGCGATCATGGCTGTCACCACTTCGGCCAAGCGGGGCGAGGCCCGCGGCGCCGCTTCCTCCCCTTCACACATCAAACGAGAAGTGATCGGAGTCGTCCTGATCGCCTTGGCGCTCTTGACGCTGCTCAGCCTGCTGTCCTTTGTTCCAGGGGAGGTCAAGGCTGGGGCAGCTGCGATGCCTCCGCCCAGAAACCTCATCGGGTCGGTCGGTGCGTTCTTCGCTTCTACCTTATTCTGGTCGATCGGCGGGGCCGCCTACCTGTTTCCCATTCTCCTCAGTCTCATGGGTGTTCGCTGTTTCACTCAGAGCGACCTGTCGATCCGTCTGCGGAACGCCGGGGCCTCGCTGGCCGCATTGTTGTTTCTCAGTGGCCTGTTCCATCTTGAAATTATAGCGGTGCCGACCGTCTCCAGCGGCCTTATTTATCGAGGGATGGCGGGAGGATTTTTCGGACAAGTATTGGCCGAGAGTTTACGGGCCTACTTTGCGAGTACCGGCGCCCATATTCTGATCGTGGCGGGCCTACTAGTTTCGCTCCTTTTCACGGCGCCCATCTCTCTGTCGGAGATTGCTCGACGGCTTCCTGGGTTGGGCAATTGGATGTTCAACAGGGCGCGGACCTTGATTCCGGATCGGCCGGTGGATGAAGCGGTTTCTGAGTCTCCACGGAAAGCCAAGCAGAAATCGTCTACAGCCATTCGCGAGGTGATTGAGGAGGCGCTTCCTGAGGCGGTCACGGAGCCGGAATTGGATTGGCCCGTTATTCAGCCATCACGACGACCGACTCCCGAGCCGGCTGAGCCGATTGAATCCGAGTCGGACCAACAGGTCGTAGTCGCCCAAGCGAAGGCGGGAGACTATATCTTGCCGGATCCGGCCGTGCTCTTGAGCGAACCCTCAGGCCCCCTAGGGCGTGTCACGGAAGAAGAAATCAAGGCGCAATCCGATGTACTGACCCGCGCCCTACTCAGTTTCGGCATCGCAGGGAAGGTGACGGAAGTTCGTCCTGGACCAGTTGTGACGATGTACGAGTTCGAGCCGGCGCCGGGGACCAAGGTTGCGCGCATTGTGAACCTTTCCGATGATCTGGCGTTGGCACTGAAGGCAATTAGTCTCCGGATCGTCGCGCCGATTCCGGGGAAATCAGTGGTCGGGATCGAGGTGCCGAACCTCTATCGCGAGACGGTGTCGATGAAGGAAGTGGTGACGAGCGACGCGTTTTCACGCGCTAGATCGAAGCTCACCTTGGCCTTGGGGAAGGACATTTTCGGAGCCCCCATGATCGCCGATCTGAAAACGATGCCGCACTTGTTGGTAGCCGGCGCCACAGGAGCCGGGAAAAGCGTCAGTCTCAATACGATGCTCATGAGCCTGCTGTTTTCCGCGCGACCCGATGAGGTCAAGCTACTCCTGATCGACCCCAAGATGCTCGAGTTTCAAACGTATGACGGCATTCCTCATCTTTTACGGCCGGTCATCACCGATCCCAAGTCGGCGGCGCGGGGGCTTAGCTGGGTCGTGGTTGA
>DASVEA010000284.1:0-2275 GCA_036380815.1 Nitrospiraceae bacterium | reverse complement strand
CCTTGAAGAAACACACAATGGCGTTGGCCGATGCCAACAAGGAGCTGGAAGGATTTTCCTATTCAGTCTCACACGACTTGCGGGCGCCGCTGCGGACCATCGACGCCTTCAGCCGCATCCTGGAAGAAGATCATGGCGCTCACTTGAACGCCGAAGCGAATCGCTGCTTGACCATCGTCCGGAAGGCGGCCGGTCAGGCAGGCGAATTGATCGACGATCTGCTGGAGTTTTCCAGGCTGGGCCGGCAGGGCATGAATTTCCATTCGGTTGATATGGCGGACCTGGCGCGTGAGGCGGCGGACAGTCTGATGTCCGTGCACGACGGCCGGCAGATTGATCTGACCATTGGGGACTTGCCCTCTTGCCAGGGAGACCGACGGTTCCTCAAACTCGTCTGGTCCAATTTACTCATGAACGCCTTCAAGTACACCAAGTATCGCGATGAGGCCAAGATCGAAGTCGGGTGGATGCCGAACGACGCGAGTGCAGAGGCGGTGACCTACTACGTCAAAGACAACGGCGTCGGGTTCGATATGAAATATGCGCACAAGTTGTTTGGGGTGTTTCAACGGTTGCATCAGAAAGAAGATTTCGAAGGGACCGGCGTCGGGTTGGCCATCGTCCAGCGCATCGTCCAGCGCCATGGAGGGCAGGTATGGGGTGAAGGTAAGGTCGACAGCGGAGCGACATTCTCTTTTTCCGTACGAAAGGCCAAGGCATGATAAACGGGATGGAGATTTTATTAGTCGAAGATAATCCCGAAGATGTGGAAATCACGTTGCGGGCGTTTCAGAAATATCATTTAGCGAACAAGATCCATGTGGTGCGTGACGGCGAGGAGGCGTTGGAATGCCTGTTCAGCACAGGGCGATACGCCGAGCGGTCGCTCTGCTCGAATACCCGGTTGATTCTGCTCGACCTCAAACTCCCAAAGGTGGACGGCATTGAGGTCTTGCAACGGTGCAAATCAGACCCGCGCACCAAGAACATTCCTGTCGTGGTTCTCACGTCTTCCAGGGAAGAGCGTGATCTGATCGACAGTTACAATCTCGGTGTGAATAGCTATGTCGTAAAGCCGGTCGATTTTCGCCAATTCACCGAGGCGATTCGGCAACTTGGTCTGTATTGGATGTTGATGAATCAGCTTCCGGCAGAAATGTCCGGCAAAGGTAAGCAGGCGATTGATTCGAAGTGAATGTGTCGACAAACGTGGGCGAACTCATGGCTGAATTACATATCTTACTTGTCGAAGACGATCCGCTGGATGCCGAATTGGTCATTCGGGAACTGCGGAAATCCGGATACGACCCACGGTGGCAACGTGTGGATACGCAGGAAAAATTCATGAAGTGCCTGGCCCAGGATCCGCCGGACGTCATTATTTCAGACCATGCCATGCCCCAGTTCAGTTCGATCGGGGCGTTGCAGTGTTTACACGAAAGCCGGCTGACGATTCCCTTTATCGTCGTGTCGCATGCCATCGGGGAAGAAGAGGCAGTGGAGCTGATGCGCAAGGGCGCGGTCGACTATCTTCTCAAGAACCGGATGGCCCGCTTGGGCGAGGCGGTGCGCCGTGGGTTGGAAGAACAGCAGTTACGCTCTAAATTCAAAGAATCGCAGGAAAAACTTAGGCTTCTCAACCAGGAATTGGAGGATCGAATCGTTGAGAGAACCACCGAACTCGAGGTCGCGAATCGCACACTGGCTCGCGAACTCTCCGAACGCATGCAGATTGAAGAGAGGCTTCGCCAGTTGGCCGGCACGCTCGAAGAGCGGGTCAAGGAACGAACACAGCAGCTATCGACGTCTTACGCCCGGCTCCGTGCCCTCGCAACAGACTTGACGGTGGCGGAACAGACGGAGCGGCGGCGGCTTGCCACAGAACTGCACGACTATTTGGCCCAGATGCTTGTCGTAACCCGCATGAAGATAAACCAGTTGCTGAAACAAGATCACGATCCGGACGTACGGACGATTCTGCAGGATACCGATAAGTTGCTCCACCAATCGCTCGACTACACCAGGTCGCTGGTGTCTGAGCTGACACCGCAGGCTCTGTACGAGCGCGGATTGGGCGCCGCCCTTCGATGGCTGGCGGATCAGATGCGCCGTCAGCAGATGTTGACCGTCGAGATCTCTCTCGACGCACCCGAGTTGCCCCTTCCCGAGGCGGATGCGGTGCTGCTGTTCCACTCGATACGGGAGTTATTGTTCAACGTGCTCAAGCACGGGGAGACAGATCGGGCATCTGTATTGATGCGCTACGATCAGGATG
>DASVEA010000283.1:0-4472 GCA_036380815.1 Nitrospiraceae bacterium | reverse complement strand
GAGGCTGAAAAAGTCCGCCGGCTGGCGCAAAACCCTACGAGTCGCCCTCTCCAGACCGGTCGATGCAAGAACTCATGTGAAAATTGACCATCTACAGACCCTTTGTTAGACTTCGATCGTGTCAGATCACCATGCATTCCTGAACTACCAGGATCACTAATCCCAACATGAGTTCAGCCCACACCATCCGGTCGATCCAGGACAATATTGCGCTGGTCATCAAAGGAAAGACCCACGTTATCGAGATGGCGGTGGTCTGCCTCCTGGCCCGTGGCCATCTTCTACTCGAAGACGTTCCTGGCGTCGGCAAAACCACGCTGGCACACAGCTTGGCCCGATCGCTTGACTGTTCGTTCAAGCGCATTCAATTCACCAGCGATCTCTTGCCGTCCGACATCGTCGGCGTTTCCATGTTTAACCGGCAAAAACAGGGGTTTGAGTTCATACCGGGTCCGATCTTCGCCAATATCGTGCTGGCCGACGAGATCAATCGCACCACGCCGAAGACCCAGAGCAGTCTCCTGGAAGCGATGAGTGAAGCACAGATATCCGTCGATAATCAGACACATCCACTTGAGCAGCCTTTTATGGTCATCGCCACGCAGAACCCTGCCGAATATCACGGGACGTTCCCCCTTCCGGAATCCCAACTCGACCGGTTTCTGATGCGCCTCTGTATTGGATATCCCACGCTCGAGGAAGAGAGGAAGGTGCTCGACCGTCCGCATTCGTTGCATCCCGCTGAAACACTGGAAGCGGTGCTGTCAACCCACGAAGTATTGGCATTGCAGACCCGCGTAGATCAGGTCCACATGGAAGAGAGCTTGACGGACTATCTGCTCGCGATCGTGCAGGCGACCCGTCAGAGCGAGCTCTTATCCCTGGGAGTCAGCACACGTGGAGCGATGGGGCTGAGCAAAGCGGCAAAGGCATTGGCGGTCGTCCGCGGGCGCGACTATTGCCTCCCCGACGACATCAAAGAACTGGCGCCGATCGTGCTGTCCCACCGCGTCATGCTGAACCGAACCCATGGCATGCGGACACAGAGCTTCGAACAGGCAGAGCGTATGGTGCTCGACATCGTCGAGACCGTTCCCGTCCCTGTTTAGCAGGATGCTGAAAAAGTCCGCCAGCGGCGTTCTCGCTTCGCTCCCAGGATCCATGAATCGTGAAACGAGGGTCAGCCGCGGAGCTGCGGCCTTGCTTGGGGTAAGGCGCGTCTCGGCGCGCCAGGGTTGGGCGGGTGAGAAGTCCGGCCTTTTTGAGCATCCTGCTGTCGGTCAACTGGATGAACTGCCCGCGTGAAACACTCACTCCTCAACCTCCGTGCCTCCCCAGCCTACTCCTTCGTCCGAGGCATGTCCCGATGGCGGTCGATTCGACTCACGTCTGAAGGGACTAGGTTTCTTCTCTTCACGCTTGGGATCGGGCTTGCCGCCATCAACACCGGCAACAATCTGTTTTACTTACTCCTCGCGATGATGCTGAGCCTCATCGTCATCTCCGGATTGCTCTCGGAACACTGTCTTCGGCGATTGGAATTTCGTCGGCATGTGCCCGATCTCATTATGGCCAACGAGCCGACCACCCTTACACTGTCGGTCGCCAACCGGAACCGGCACTTGCCCAGTTTTTCCCTGCGTCTACTCGACGTCGTCGAAGGCCAAGATGTCGACCGAGGCCTCGCTATTCACCTCCTGCCCCCGCAGAGTTCTGTGCTCCTATCCTATCCACTGCTTGCCACAAAACGGGGCTGGATCCGGTTCGAAGGCATCCGGGCGCAGACGCTATTTCCCTTTGGACTGTTCCTCAAGAAAGGGCTCTACTCTTCGGAAGCGCATCTGCTCGTCAGTCCTCCCATCAAGCCGCTCACCTTGCGATTCGTGGATGAATTGGTCAGCGAGGGGCAAGGGGAGTCCCTCCGACGACGAGGGCATGGGACCCAACTGTACAACCTCCGCCTGTATCAGCCGGGGGATGACTCGCGAGCCATCCATTGGATGACAACCGCCCGTACGTCCCAGCTGATCGTGCGGGAAACCGAAGCGGAGGATCAGCGACGCATCACAGTCGTCCTCTCAATCGTGGCCCCCGAAGAACGCGAGCCTCTCTTCGAACGAAGTGTGACGTTCGTTGCATCACTTCTCTGGCAACTGGCAGAGCGGGCCTACCCCGTGCGACTCGTCGTGGGGACAGAAGATTCAGGACTCGGGTCGGGATCCGCTCATCTCTTGGCGATGCTGCGCCTGTTGGCGTTATGCGAACGGCAGCCACCTGAAACCACTGGAGTCGGCCATCACGGTGAACATCCCCCGCTCACCCACGGAGGCGAGCGGAGCTACACAGTGGCGGTCGTACCCTGGTCGGACCAGACGGCACCCCCAAACACGATGCAAGCTGATCGAGTGCTCCATGCCACGCAACTCGAAGAATTGACACATGCCTTTTGATCAGGCCTTTGCCCTCAGCTCCGTCCTTCTCGCCACCACAGCGTTTAGCGGACTCGTGCTTGCGCAGAGCGTCCCACTCTGGCTCGCCCTCCCTACAGCGATCATCCTAATCATCTCGCTGCTTCACGCAGGAGGGGTCCTTTTCGTTCGACGGGCGATGGCACAGGTCACCTTCTCGCCAGCCCTGTGGAATGTCCTGTTGATTGGCGCCTTTGTCATCTTGCTGATCGATCTCACCGTGGTATCACGAAACCTTCTCCAGGCTGGTATCCACTTTTTGGTCGTGCTGCTGGGTATTAAGTTGCTCACCCTTCAACAGCGGCGTGATTACCGGCATCTCTACGCGATTAGTCTCATGGCAATTCTGGCTTCCGCGGCACTGACGACTGATGCGTGGTATGTCCCAGTTTTTCTTCTGTATCTGATCGCGGCTGTCTGGACACTCTTGCTGTATCACTTGACTCAGAAAACGGGCGAAACCCTTGCCGTCGTCACACCCTCAAGCGCGGCAGCCTGTCACACGACATTCCCGCCCCGCATCACTCACCGCTTCTTTTGGCTGACGAATGGAACCGCCGTCCTGACGGTTGCCCTGACGCTCGCCATTTTTTTTCTCATCCCTCGCATCGGTGCGGGCGTACTGCAGAAGACGAGCGGAGAGGCATTGCGAACGACGGGGTTTTCCGATCGAGTTGACCTGGGGACGATCGGGTCAGTCAAACAAGATCCTCAGATCGTCATGCGAGTTGAACTGCCGGACCAACCCGCTGTTGAAAAAGATCGCCTCTACCTGAGAGGCCTCGCCTACGATCAGTACGATGGACGATCATGGAGCCACAGCGGAACCCGCCGGCGCTCGTTGAGTCTCGTGGCTGATGGAACATTCCTCGCTCGCCCAGCCGGCAGCCGTCTTTCAAACAGTCTGTCAGGAACGATCCACCAGGACATTCTGCTGGAAACGCTCGATACCGCGGTCCTGTTTGCCGCCCCATTCGCGGAACTCGTGAGCGGCGAGTTTCTCACTCTACAGGCCGATGCCATGGGCGGGCTCCACTTGCCATCTCCCCCTTCTTCCCGCATCCGATATTCCGTCACCTCTCAAGTTCCACAGCTCGTCGCAGATGAACAGACCGCGTCGATCCTGGCCTACCCCGACTCAATCCGTTCTCATTATCTTCAGGTTCCCGTGGGATCACAGCAGGTCGAAGACTTGGCGCATCGCGTCAGCCAACAGGCCACGACCCCCTTCGGGCGAACGATGGCAATCCAGGAACATCTCTTGAAAAATTATCGCTACAGCCTTGAAACCGACACGGCCACGCTCAGTCATCCGCTCGAGGAATTTCTTTTTACAAGAAAAACTGGGTACTGTGAACATTACGCGACCGCCATGGTCGTGATGCTGCGAACTGTAGGCATTCCCGCTCGACTCGTGACAGGGTTTCTGGCCACGGAATGGAACGAATACGGAGGCTATTTCACCGTACGCCAGCGGGATGCCCATGCCTGGGTCGAGGTCTACTTTCCTCACTCGGGCTGGATCACGATGGATCCCACCCCCACCGTCAGCGCAGCAGTCGCCACCTCTCGCTGGGAGCTCCTCAGCCGACTCGGGGAATCCGTTCGGCTACAGTGGGATCGCCTCTTCGTGCGTTATAGTGCGAAGGATCAACTGGCAGTCGTTCATGGAGTACGAGAAGGCAGTGATGCGTTGCGTGAAAGAGTGAGTCGCTGGAGTTCGTCGCTGAGTGCCCCGATAAGCCAGGCCTTCAGCCGCCTGACACACATGGCCCGAACATTTCAGTCTGGCATGCTGGGACTCGTCACGGGAGCAATCGTGGTCTGCCTGGCCCTGCTCCTCCTCATGCTTCGGGACAGGATAGGGCTCTGGGCCACCACACATCTACGGACAGCGCACCCGCAGCTTGTAATCGTCCAGCTCTATACCCGCATGCTTCGCACTGTGGAGAGACACGGTGTGAACAAACCTCCAGCCTCCACAGCCAGTGAATTCGCCAGGCT
>DASVEA010000282.1:0-9002 GCA_036380815.1 Nitrospiraceae bacterium | reverse complement strand
GGGGTTTGGGCGTGAACCAGCCCAGCTTCCGCAATTGCCGCATAAGCAGCCGGCCATAGGTCAAGCCGTTGAGCGTGTCGTTCGGCACCCGGAAGAGATGCGAGACGGTGGTTTCGATCAGGTCGAAGTGGCCGTCGTCTTCCCCGCTGTCAGTCAATTCGTGGTGATGAAAGTCTTCAAGATGCTCTTCTCCCTCGAACCCGTCCTGTCCTGACCAGCCCTCCCGAACTTGTTGGAGGAGCAGATCCCACTTGGCCTTGTGACGGTGGCCGCCCGGGGGCTCTGTGCCGTAGTAACAGAGGGAGTAGGGGGGCAGAGCCCAATGTTGCAAGTGCCACTGTCCCGGCTGTCCGTCCGGTCCGCAGACACGGGCTCCGTATTTTTCCACCAGCGCCCCGACTGTCGTGTGGCCGTTCATCGCCTGTAGCATCTCCAGACCTGTGCGATTCAGTCGCACAATTGGTAAGTTGTCATCAAGGGGGGCGAGCCACCATTCATCTTCGTGGTGCTGAAAGGCGACGAGATCGGGGATGTGCCAGGACAGGAGACTGAGCGTCTCTCCGGTGAGGCTGAGTGGTTCGTGAGCGGCGCCAGCTGGTTTCATGATTGAAGGAAACTTCTTATGATGCGCCGCAGCCTACACGGGGGGCTGGGATTCTCGCAAGTCTCGCGCGAGTAAAGAAATACGCTGCAAGATTCTTATCCCTCCCCCTTGACGCGGTATTCTGTTTGTAGGATTCTCCCATCCGTTGGGACTCAATGCCAGGAGTCAAGGTGGTAGACCCGCAATGCAGGATGCTCAAAAAGGCCAGCCTTCTCACCCGCCCAACCCCGGCGCGCCGAGACGTGCCTTTTCCCAAGCAAGGCCGCAACTCCGCGGTTGACTCTCGTTTCACGGTTCACGGTTCCTGGGAGCGATGCGAGAACGCCGCTGGCGGGCTTTTTTAGCATCCTGTTGAGGTGTGAGTTGCAAGATCCTAAAGGTTATGCTAGATGGAGACCGCGTCAGACATCCAATGGATGAGAGAGGAGAAAATCGATGGCGAAAACCAAGAAGAAGCCAGCGAAGAAGAAAGCTTCGAAGGCTAAGGCCAAAGCAAAGTCCGCAGCGAAGAAGGCAGCTAAGAAACCGGCTACAAGGAAAGCTGCCAAGAAGACTGCCAAGAAGGTAGCCAAGAAATCAGTTGCAAGGAAGGCTGCTAAGAAAACTACCAAGAAGCGCTCTGCCGCGGCACCCAAGTCGGTTCAGAAGAAGTTGGTGGTAAAGACTGTTCCGGCTGTTTCATCCAAACCAGTGGCCCCAACCCTTGACAAAAAATCCATCAAGCCGTTCGTGGATGAGGAGACCCAGAAGTCCTTGTTTACGCAGCCGATGGGGTCGCCGATGCTGAAAGATTCCGATCTTGACGAGGAGCTGGGCGAGGATGATGTGGATATCGCTGTTGAGGCCGATGAAGATGTGGAAGAAGAGCTCACACTGGATGGGGAAGATGAAGACGCCAATTTCCCTGAAAAACGAGAAGGCCTGTTAGACGACACAGACGATTACCACACGCACTGACAATCGTCTGGGATGCCCAATCTGGACGATTCGGTCGAGTCGTCCGGCTGGACGAGGCTGCCAGTGTCATGGCGTCCGTTCCCCACGTGGATCATCCTTCCGCTGAATCCTCTGCGATAAACTCCGAATGAGTCATTTTTTATTCGTGGCCGGGGCCTTGCGAGAACGCACCTCGGAGGAAAGTGCCGAGCTGCAATTCGGGCACGGCCTCTGGGGACTCTGCACTGGGCTGATCCGGACGAATCTGCAAGCCTATCTCGATGCGGAGTCCCGTGGGCTTGTGTATGTACTAAAGGTCGGGCTCTGTGCCGAGTTTCAGATCCTGTCGCCTATGTCAGACTTCTCCGCGTTGGATGCGTTTCTCAGGGACGAGCTGAGAACTGAGGCAAGATTTGGCTTTGTGCGAATCGGCGGGGTGCGCCGGTTCACCTATTCGTCCGCTGCGAGTCAGGCGCTGTTGCTCAACGTGTTGCAGATTGCCGATCAGGTCGAACTCACTCGACGATTGAGGTTGGGCATGCATCGGTTGACGCAAGCGGAGTATGACGCGATCATGCAGGGAGCGACGGGAGAGGCAACGTAGCAGGATGCTCAAAAAGGCCGTTCAGCAAGGCCCAGCGAACTATCACTTTTAAGGGGTGGCTGGGATGATCCCAACTGCGCGCGTCCAACGAGGGGAGTCCGCGACCGCGCGTTGCGCGAGCACGGGAACCGTCCCAGCCACCCCGCCCCCTTTTTCAGCATCCCGCTCTATATTCGTTGGCCTGTCATCAGCTGATACGCCTCATCGATTGTATCGACTTCCTTCACCGTCACATTGAGCTGAAGTCCCAGTTCATTCAGGTTCCACCGCGCATCATGAATCTGCCCGCGTGGAAC
Source organism: Nitrospiraceae bacterium (assembly GCA_036380815.1). Taxonomy (GTDB): domain Bacteria; phylum Nitrospirota; class Nitrospiria; order Nitrospirales; family Nitrospiraceae; genus Palsa-1315. Next base: position 6,562 of record DASVEA010000282.1, on the reverse strand, counting down.
CAATATGGTGCGATAGCCTTCTCGTGCGGCAGCACGAATCTTATCCGGGAGGCTGCCCACCGGGCCGATCTGTCCTTCTGGTTCAATGGTTCCTGTCAGGGCAATACCCCGCTGAATATGTTCCCCCTTGAACATGGCGATGAATCCCACGGCCATGGCTGCGCCGGCGCTTGGTCCATCGCTGCCCGCGGGTCGATAGGCCACCCCTTGCACAGAGACGGTCCCGCTGTGCTGGACCGAGGGCGTGCGCTCGACAGCATAGGCAAAGGCCTGACCCATGGCGCCCAAATGCTCGTTTCCCAGTCGCACGCCGGCGAGGATCCATTGTAGTTGAACGGGATTCGGCTCCGGTTTCTTGTCCCACCACATCATCAGGATTTCAAACACGCCGAGATTGTTTTGGCGAATGGCCGCCAGGACCGGGAGTTCGATGACCGTGTCCGCCGGGACCGAGACCGGGATTCCACAAAGGAGGGTGGCAATCAGTATATAGATAATAGCGAGGTGGCGAGGCATCATGGGGCTCATAAGTAGGTTGGTTGCTCTGGTTTGTTTGGTTTGTCTTGTCTATTTGATTGAACCAGACAAACTACACACGGTGTCGGTCGGTGATATTCCGCTCGCGAAATTGTAGCAAATCCTGGTGGGCAGTACAGCGAATTGGCGGTCCTTGCCTTGCGTTGGGCCATGGCATTCCGTATAAGAAGCTGCGGGGAAACCATTTCAGTCCAGCGGAATTTCGAGATCATGCACGTCTGGGACAAGAGCAGAACACTCCCGCAGGATGCTCAAAAAGGCCGATCAGCAAGGCCGCAGCGAGCGAAGGGCCGAGGCGTACCCTCTGGGGCGCACGGTGCGACGAATAAGGAGCACCAAGTCTGTGCGCGCCGCCGAGTGGTGAGGCGGCCGGGTCCCCGTTGAGGGTCTGAACGATGCGAGAACGCCGCTGGCGGACTTTTTCAGCATCCTGATAAGGGCCTGCATGATGAATCGGTTGTGCGTATGGATCATGGTGGGAGGGCTGGCTATTCTCTGGCTGCCGCTCAGTGCTGCTGCCTCGAACTGTCAAGTGGAGACGCCTGCTTCAGGGCCGGGCGTGGCGTTGACGCGTCATCTGGGCGTCGAGTGCACGGATCAAGAGCGTGAGGCGCGAGCGGTGGATGCCACGCAACTGCTGCAGGCGTTCAGGGATGGGAAGGGGATCGATCTCTTAGGGGTGGTCATTCGCGGCGATCTGTCGCTGGATACATTGCCAGTGGGTCCGTTGCCGCCCGAGCTTGAAGGGATGAAGGAGCTGCAGGGACGTGAGGTACGCGTGATTCCCGGCTCCATGATGATCGTCAATTCGGTGGTGCGCGGACCGATCAGGCACGGATCGCCACAAGGGCTGCTGGTGGTGAAGGGGCCTGTGACATTCAACGGGACCAGGTTTGAACAGCTGGTGGATCTCTCCCATGGCCTGTTCATTCAGCCGGTGAAGTTGTCAGGCGCGCAGTTCTTGAGGGAGAGCTATTTTGTGCAGGGCCGGTTTCTCCGCGACGTGTTGGCTGAGAAAACGGCGTTTGGCCCCCATACGAGATTTCACCGATCTGTCTTTCAGGGGACGGTCACATTCCAGCAGTCGGGATTCAACGGACTGGCGGAGTTTTTGGAGGTGGTCTTCGAGAAGGATGTCAATCTTTCGCGCACCTCTTTCAAGTTGGGCACCGGTTTTTCCGGGAGTCGCTTTCAAGGCCTGGCGGATTTCTCTGAAGCATTGTTCGACCGTGAGGCGTTTTTTACCTCTACCCTGTTCAACGGGGACGCGTACTTTCGCAGGGCCACGTTCCGATCGACGGCGGATTTTTCCGATGCGTCGTTCAAAGGACGAGACGACTTCTCCGAAGCATTTTTCGAAAAGAGCCCACAATTTACCAGAACGGCCAGATCGGCGACCGGACAGGCACCTCGGGAACTCGAAAATCGGACAGAACTGTATGCGATCATCCTTTCCATTCTGGTGTTCAGCACCCTGCTGATCGTCTACCTGATTCGGCGGCGATGACGAGGAGGCCTCCCCCCGCTCACCACTACTAATAGATGGAGGCTTGCTCCGTCTCCCCCAAGTCTGGTATAAGTCCGCTTGTGGATAACCACTTCGACGCCACGGAACAAACCGAACTGCCCTATCAGGTTCGCATCGAGAACTTTGAAGGGCCCCTCGATCTCTTGCTCCATCTCATTAAGAAGAGCGAGATCAACATCTACGACATTCCCATCCACCTGATTGCTCAGCAATACCTCACCTATATTGAGGCGATGGAAGACCTGAATCTGACTGTCGCAGGGGAATTTCTCGTGATGGCGGCGACCTTGCTCCAGATCAAATCCAAGATGCTGCTCCCCGCCGATGAGACGGCCACTGATGAGGAAGACGGGCCCGATCCCCGTGAGGAATTGGTGCGGCGGCTGCTCGAGTACAAGAAATTCAAAGACGCTGCCCGTCAGTTGGATGAACACGAGCGGTTGTGGCGGGAGATTTACAGTCGTGAACAGAGCCATGCGGTCGAATTGAAATCGGATGAGACGCTGCTGGACAATGTCAGCCTGTTCGATTTAGTGGATGTGTTGCAGGGAATCCTCGCTCGCAATCCCAGCAAGACGCTCATGGAGATCCTGCCCGACAACTTGACGGTTCGGGAGCGGATGAACGCAATTTTGGAAATGTTGGAGGGGCAGGAGTCCATAAATTTTGTCGAGCTCTTCGAGCCGTCCTGCCATCGTCTTGTCATCATTGTTACTTTTTTGGCGCTGCTGGAACTTATTCGGCTTCGAACAGCTCGGGTGTTCCAGGCAGAACACTTTGGGCCGATTCTCGTGTCGCGCGGTTTCGCACTCGTACCAGACCCGGCAGAATTGGATGATGCTGAATGGAGGGGAGCATGAGCTTAACTGTGGAACAAGAAACAGACGACTTGGCTCTGACAGAGGCAGCACCGGTTATTGAGGGCAAGGGGATATCAGACGATGCGGCAAAAGAAGCCGGCGTCGGGGCGGTGAACAGCCAGACGGAGGCCATCGGCGCGCGGGAACTCAAAGCCATTCTCGAAGCTGTCTTGTTCGTGTCGCCCGAACCGGTGCCGGTCGCTCGGCTGATGTCTATTTTGGGGACGGTCTCAAAAGCTGAAGTGGTTCAGGCGCTGGGAATTCTCACGCATGATTTAGATCAGGATGGGCGAGGCATTCAGCTTGTGCAGGTTGCAGGCGGGTATCGTCTGGTGACCAAGCAGGAGTATGGGCCCTGGCTGAAACGAATGGATAAAACCAAGGCGGCGCAAAAGCTCTCTCGCTCCGCGCTCGAGTCCCTCGCCATTATTGCCTACAAACAGCCGCTCGTGCGGTCCGAGATCGAAGAGATTCGTGGCGTCGAAACGTCCGGTGTCCTACGCACGTTGTGTGAGCGCAAGCTGGTGCGGATCGTCGGGCGAAAAGACGTGCCGGGTCGGCCGATCATGTATGGGACGACCAAGTTCTTCCTCGAGCATTTCGGATTACAAGATTTGAGCCAGCTCCCGCCGTTACGTGAATTCAAAGAACTCGGCGAGTCCGAGCAGGCCCTCTTGCCGATCGAAGAAGAGTCACTGGTGGTAGTCCAGACCTCCGAGAGGCTCTACTCCGAGGACTTTCCCGTTACGAGTGAGCTCGCGGAAGGTGAGGCTGTGGTGGCCTTCGAGGCCGGAGACAGGGTCATTGCTTGACCTTGCACCTCGAGAAGAACTGGCTTTCACTGCGCGCGTCCAACGAGGGCTCTCTGAGGCCGCGCATTGCGCGAGCACCAACGATGGCCTAATTGCGCCCTCTCTTTCCCACACCTCCCTGAAACGGGGGTCCTCGCTGCTCTTCACCGCGCGCGTCGGGGGAGCACTGCCAATTGTGCGGCCTCCGCGAGCAAGAAGAGTGGCAAGGGCCCCGTTGACTCTCTTTCCGCCCCTTTGTTAGACTTCTTAATCCAATTCCAAGCCATTGAAAGACCCCTTGTTTCTTCTAACAGGCTGCGGAAAGACTATGGTGGTACAGTGGAATTTCAATGGTCCGTACGTCTAGGACAACAGGAGAGCACCGCGCAGGATGCACCATCCCATGATCAAAGCCTGGCTGCTTGATGAGATGTTGGGGTTTGATCGAACGCATCTGACCATCGAAGGTACCCAGGGAGAATGGGGTGCCGGCGATTCGGTGGCAGAGGAAGAAGAACTCCCGCAAGCGCCTCACAACGTACAAGCGAAGTCAGGCAATGGGCGTGTCACGGTAACGTGGGATCCGGTTCCGGATGCCATGTACTACAATCTCTATTTCCAAACCACCAAGGGCGTGATGATCAAGTTCTCCGATCTCACGCGCCCGATTGCCGCCGCCTCCGATTTTAACGTCGTCATTGGGGTGAAAAAAGATAAAGGTACCTGTTTGGAAGGCACCCAGAGTCCGTTTGTCCATGACGATCTCGCCAACGGGACCTGCTACCACTACGTCGTCACCGTTGTGACGCAGAAGGGGGAGAGTCTCGAGTCTCAAGAGGTCATGGCGATTCCCTCGCCCTATCTGTTGGCTATGAGTATCGGTCGGGAAGGCGTGGACGACGGGGAGTTCAGCTCGCCCACGGGGATCACGCTCGACAGGGATGGCAATATCTACGTCGCCGACACCGATAACCATTCGATTCAAAAGTTCGACAAGGCAGGGAAGTTTGTCGCGCGATGGGGCGGTGACCCCTCTTCGCAGGAAGGGAGCTTCTACTATCCGCGTGGATTGGCAGTTGGGCCGAATAACGTACTCTATATCGCCGACAGCGGCAATAACCGCATGCAGAAATTCGATCTAGACGGCCATGTGATGCAGGCTTGGGGTAAGTTCGGGTTTGCGTGGCGTGGGGCCGATCTGGGCAGGTTTGATGTGCCCTGGGGGCTGGCGACGGACGCGGAAGGGAATCTGTACGTTTCCGACACGAGCAACGCACGCATTCAGAAGTTCACCTCTGACGGACAGGCCCTGCTCAAGTGGGGCCGTGACGGGAGTTTCGACGGCGCCTTCTTTTTCCCCCGTGGCGTGGCGGTCGATTTTGTCGGCAATATCTTCGTGGCCGATGAGAGCAATAATCGCATTCAAAAGTTCGATGCCCGTGGGAGTTTCCTTGCCAAGTGGGGGCGAGAGGGGGCCGGCCCCGGCCAATTCAAGTCCCCCTGGGGGATTGCCTGCGATGCGCTCGGCAACGTCTATGTTGTAGATACCGGAAACCATCGTATCCAAAAGTTCGACGGCAACGGGACTTTCCTCTGTGCCTGGGGGAACCGCGGACGAACAGAAGGGCAGCTGAATTTTCCCTATGGGATCGCGGTCGACAAAGAAGGCGCGGTGTATGTGGTCGACAGCGGCAATGGCCGCATTCTTAAGTATGTGCCGACGGACGAAGAGCTCAATCGCGGGAAGGATGAGGCGTCAACCAGTCAGGTGCCGAGTGAGACTCCGTCGCCCCACAGCGTGGCGGTCAAAGCCGGCGATACGGAAGCCTTCCTGAGTTGGATGGAGGTGCCTGGCGCCCAGTCCTATAACCTGTATTTCAATACCGTCCCGAAGCTCACGACCCAGACGGCGACGAAAATTGAAGGCGTGACGAATCCCTTTACGCACACCGGTCTTTCGAACGACACCCCGTACCACTATGCCGTGACCGCAGTGTTCGAGACCGGTGCCGAAAGCGAGCTGTCGAGTGAAGTGACGGCCACCCCGGTGCTCATCGATATCACGGCGCCGCAAAATCCATATGCCGTGATCAATCACGGCGCGTTCATGACGAATACGCCGGAAGTCATTGCCACGATTTCAGCGAACGATGTTGATACCGGCGTGGCGGCCTACTTTATCTCGGAGGCGCCTATGACTCCCATGGCGGGGACACCGGGATGGGTTGATGTGACGCCTGCCGCCAAGTTCGGCGCGACGATTCCGTTTATATTGTCGTTGGGAGATGGGCAGAAGTCGATATATGTCTGGTTTAAGGATGTGGGAGGGAACGTCTCCATCCCTGCGAGCGCCACGATTTTGGTCAATACGTCGGGGTACCTGTGCGTGTCCCAATGGGGCCGTACGGGCCGCGGCGCATCATTGCTGCATGGCGGCGAGTTCATGGCCCCGGTGTACGGCCTCTGTGTCGATCAGCAAGGATCGCTGTTCGTGGTCGACAATGGCAACAACCGGATTCAGAAATTCGACAATGCCGGAAACTTCATTATTCTCTGGGGAAATTTCGGTTCGGCCAATGCGAACTTCCATAACCCCACCGGAATTGCGTGCGATGGCAAGGGCGATGTCTGGGTGGTCGATACGAACAATCACCGCGTCCAGAAATTCGACGGGAAGCTCGGCGGCTATATCATGAAATTCGGGTCGCGAGGAAACGGCGAAGGGCAGTTCAACTCACCCTGGGGTATCGCGGTCGATCGGGTGCGTGGGTATGTCTATGTGGTCGACAGCGCCAACTTCCGCGTGCAGAAATTCGATCTGAACGGGGAGTTCATCATGTCCTGGG
>DASVEA010000281.1:0-2845 GCA_036380815.1 Nitrospiraceae bacterium | reverse complement strand
CACGTGGTTTTCTTCCGGCGTATTAAATGCGACTTTGATCTTCTCGCCACCCTTCGGGGTGTAGAGACACCATTGATCTTCGTCCAGCCAGTCGCCGTGATCGACGTAGGGGCGTGCACGGCAACCGCCGCAGATGTCCGTGTATTCACAATCACCGCATTTACCTTTCAGGTGCGGATAGCGGAAGGAATTGAAGACATCGGACTTTTCCCACAGATCGACGAAGCTTGTCTCGCGGATATTTCCGGCAGACAGCGGCATGTAGGGGCAAGGGGTCAACTCGCCATTAGGGGTCACACGCGCGTAGTTGGTGCCGGCGAGGCAGCCGCCCCCCATATAACCCGTCGCTTTGGTAATAGGGGAGTTCGGATCTTTCTCGTACGCGAGCCGTTTGAAATGCGGCGCACAGCGGGCTCGGACGAGCATGCCCTTGTAATTATCCTGACAGTTGACCAGGTAGCCAAGCACCTCTTCGTACTGGGTCGGGGTGATGTCGGTGAGTTCTTCGCCGCGGCCGGTGCAGACCATGAAAAAGACATTGAGTACCTTGGCGCCAAGCTGGTGCGCCCAATCGATAACCGAGGGCAGTTCCTGGTAATTCATGGGCTGCGCGCTGAAGTGCACTTGGAAGGCCAACCCGTTCCGCTTGCAGGCCTCGATACCGGCGAGTGCGGCCTCCCACGCACCGGGCACGCCACGGAAACGGTTGTGTTTCTGGGGATCGAGCGAATCGATGCTGATGCCCATGCCCATCACGCCGATCTCGACCAGGTCCTTTGCCATCCGGTCATTGATCAACATGCCGTTGGTCCCGAACACCACCATGAACCCGAGTTTCACGGCGTGGCGTGCGATATCGAGGATGTCAGGACGGACGAGCGGTTCGCCACCCGTGATCACTAGGAGGCAGCCCTTGTTGACCTGGGCAATCTGGTCGATGAGTGTATAGCATTCTTCGGTCGAGAGTTCGTCGTCTCCGCCGGCGGACTTCGTCGTCGCGTCGAGATAGCAATGGTCGCACTTGAGATTGCAGCGCTTTGTGAGGTTGAGGGCGATGAGATAGGGTTTGAAGTCGTCTACGGTTCGGCCATCGTGCGGCGCAGGAACTGTAGATGAAGGAGTAAAGAACTGCGATACCTGTTGCTGGAAGGAGCCGAACGCGCCAGCAAGAGACGGGGCGTTGAAGATTGGAAGAGACTTACCCATAGTCTATAAGAAATGTGGAATTCTAAATTAGGAATGGAGAATGTGTGATGCGGGGGAATTGGATGTCCGGTCAATTCCACATTCCACATTCATAATTCAAAATTGCAAAGCTACGATTTCCCTTTGCCGGTCAGGCTGGCAATCATGTCTTTGAGGTTGCCGGTTTTCATGGCTTCCGCCATGTAGTCCTTGGCTTGTTCGATACCTTCGTGAGCCACTTCGGCCGTGATGACCATGACGCCGATCTTATCGGCATGTTTTTCGATGAGGGCGCGCGTACACTCGCGCATGAACCCCTCAGGCGCCCGTTCGAGCCGTGATTGAGCCTCCGGCATCCAGGTATAGAGAGAGGCAGGGGCAGGTTCCGCCGCGTGGCCGTTCCCGTTCCCCTGACCGTTCTCGTGCGAGGCGGTCTCGCCAGTGGCGCCGTTCGTCGCAGCGGCCACGGTAGCCTGGGCTTCAGTCGAGGCGCCGGTTCCCTTGTTCGCGAAGATTGGAGTGTAGTCCTCTGAAGCCGCTTCCTGAATCATGGGTGCGGCATACTCCATTGTGATCGTGGTCATGCCGAGCTTGCGGGCGGTCTTCTCGATTTTAGCCTTGGCGCGCCTGCGTTGGAAGCCGGCAGGGACCGCACGGATTCCTTCTTTGGCATCCTTTGTCCATTGCATGGGGACGTCATCGTAGGCCAGGTCGGTTTCGAGGACCCCTTCGGCATGCGCCGCTGCTTCGAAGATCTTCTTGTCGACCAGTTTGAAGCGGTCGCCTCCGGCGGCGCAGACGGGGCACTTCACGGGCGTCTCGCCCTTGCCGATGTAGCCGCAGCCGTCGCAGACGAAGTAATCCTGGGTCATCCGGTCCAAGTAGGCTTGAGTGTTTGCGCTCACTTTCGGCTTGTCTTCCACGATCTCGGTCATCATGCCGCTGAGCGTCGAGCCCATGAGATCCTTCAGCACGGACTCGTCAGCCTGCATCTTTTCGCGGTCGATGCCCGCGGCGTCCAAGCTGCCACCCAGTGCGTGCATAGCGTCCATCGCGCCCTTGGGCAGGATGTGTCCCACGGCTGAGTCGACGACGGTATTACTGATGATGGTGTGGCCCTTCTCGATGGCGTAACGGTGGATCGCGGTCTTGGCGACGCCCCTGGCAAACACGGGGATCCGTTCCATCCGGCGGAGGGCTTCTTCTGTCCAGGCAATCGTGTATTCCGCCAGGGTATCGATCGGCGGCACGTATTTCCGGTTCGACACCAGGATATTGCAGGGCGCGGACCGCAAGAGATTTTCCGTGTTGCTGCCGATGTCCATATCCTCGTCGCTGTGCACACCGATCCGTCCGACGATCAGTAGTGCGGGGATATCCTTACGCACGTATTGAATGATCTTTTCGAAGGCCTTGCCGTCCAGCAGCGTGGTCTTGACGTCTGTTTGCTCGGCCTGAGCGATCTCGCGGCAGATGTCGAGGTGAGACTGGTAGATCTTCGCGAGGCCGCTGTCGATGATTTCTTCGTGTAGCTTTTCCTGCTCCTTGAAGCGGAACACCTTGCCGGCGTCCTCATTGAGGACACCTGAGATGCTATGAAAAGCGGCATAGTGGAAATAGGGATCGAACGCCGAGATGGCCTCGACCGGCATGTTGAGGG
>DASVEA010000280.1:0-2059 GCA_036380815.1 Nitrospiraceae bacterium | reverse complement strand
GCTTCATCGAGTACCAGAATTTTAATCGGGGCCAAATTGATCGTCCCGTTCCACATATGGTCCAGTAAACGCCCCGGTGTGGCAACAAGGATATCGGGCCGCTGGCGCAATCCTCTGATCTGCGCCTGCATATCGCTCCCTCCGACGATGACCGTGGCAGAGAGGTGGAGGCTTCGACCGAGCTTCTCGATTGAGCTAAAAATCTGCAACGCCAATTCCCGCGTTGGTGCGAGAATCAACGCCTGCGGCTGACCTTTCGGCAAAACCGCAAGCCGTTCGAGTATGGGAACAACAAACGCGGCCGTCTTCCCGGTACCGGTTTGTGCACAACCAATGACGTCCCGGCCCTCAAGGGCGGGTGGAATGGCCTGAGCTTGTATGGGAGTGGGAACCAGCAACCCCGATGCCGTCATATCCCGCAAGAGCGGTTCAGATAAACCAAGTGTATGAAAACTCGTGTGAACAGAGGTATGCACTGCACTATCCTTTCAGTGTGATCGCATTAAGACGGGATCAGAGAACCGAGGGGAGAGAAACCAGGAAGGCGTCAACTCCAACAGGACCTGGTCGCGATGCGATCGCGAAGTCCGTTATGGTGTATACAGCCGCGCCGCCGGACTACTGCGACAACGATGTAGGACGTATCGTACAGCAACCCCCTTCCGGCGTCAACCCTCTTGAAAAAGAAAGACCACGCAGCGAGGGGAAAACTGGCCTCTACTTCAATATATTGGTCTATTTTTCTATCATGACAGACTGACGCGTTCGTTATCCTAGCCAGACTGTGCTATGCTAGCCTCACATGAAGTCCGGTCACTACTCTATCCCTCGCGCCTTCATTCCCTCGCTCTAGATTCTGCGCGATCGATGCACTAGTTTCCGCCCTGCTCCGCACACAGGTCGCTTCAGGGAGACCGCCGAACAGCACCAGTCAATACCGTTGTCGAAGACTCGCTCGCTCGGACGAATTAACACTTCACGAAAGGAATCTCGATGGGGAAGCGGGTCCTGTATGTGGGAGGACTTCCGGACACGATCTCGGACTGTGCACTACGTGGCCTCTTCACTTCCTACGGTCTGGTCGCCAGAGCCTATGTGGTCCGATTCAAACATACGGGAAAGTCCGCCGGATACGGATTCGTCGAAATGGGGTCCGGCGAACAGGCCTTGAGCGCCGTGGTCGCCCTTGAAGGAACCGAATGGGATGGCCACCTCCTCAGGCTCTATGTAACCCCCTACGCAAACCAGGCCGTATAAGCTCACACATGTCACGGAAATGGAGTACACATGGGCCGTACCAACTTGGACCCAATTATGACCTTTCCAGATGGCTCGCACCTCTTGATCAGCACCGCCTGCTCAAAAGAAGGGAGTTTTTCCTGTGCCCTCTACATGGCGACCATCGAAGCGGATGATCGAGGGGCTTTCCGCGTCATATCCAACCACCTCGACGCAGCCACTTGCATGGTTGCGCAAGAAGACGCCTACAGTTATGCCCAACGCCTCTACCCACGTTCAGCTGAAACGATGAAAAAGCCTCCCTACCTCATCTGGCCTGGCCCCGGTCCCACTGGAAATGCGGATGTGTAGGACGGGCCCCTCTCACAACAGATGGCAGCCTCGGTGGCGAGGCGCTGGAACCTGATCATCCGGCCATTCTATCCGCGCCTGCGCGCCACCGGCAAAGCCCCGAAGGGCGCCCTCATGGCCGCGATGCGGAAGCTGCTGACGATGCTCACTGCGATAGTTCATGCTGGGACTCCGTGGCGGCCAGTGGTGGTACCGAACGCGTGACTGTCAAGACAGTTGCTCGGCACTTCACTTGCTGCGACATTGCCAGGGACAAAGCGCGTCCCAGGGCGAAGAGGCTGTCTGGCAGACTCAGAGCGGGTGGGTGAGTAGCCGCCAGGGTTGGGCGAGTGAGAAGGTCTCTTTTTTCAGCATCCTGCGGGAGTGTTAACTATTGCGCTACACGCGCGGACTATCGAAGCTCTAGCGTGTCAAAATATTATTTCAGCATCCTGCTAGACAGGAGAACCCAACAAAGGTAAGATCAAAA
>DASVEA010000279.1:0-3467 GCA_036380815.1 Nitrospiraceae bacterium | reverse complement strand
CGGGCTCTTCCGCAGGCTCGTCCATTTCCATTTGAGGAGACGCTGCCGGTCCGCTTCCGGGAGATCGCTCGGGCAGTCTCTCCTGTCCCAGTGCTGTCACGGGGCACACTGTGAGCAGTGCCAGCACCCCTAGAAACCAGGCGCGTCCCCCGGCGAGATTGTCTCGTGAGTTCCTCAATTGGCACCATCTCGCGCGGGGGATTCTCAGCGCTCGCGCGCCGTCATGGTTCCGACTTAATCCACCAACGGAATTTGTCGCGCGAGTTCGAACTTAATCACCGCACGGATTTTGTTTTCGATTTGAATGTAGCGGGCCGTTTTAGCTGCAGGCAGCACCTTGGCGACCTTGTCCGCATAGGCGCGCTTCAGCTTCACTTCTTGCTCCTCAACCGAAATCGCCTCATCGAGCAGCTTCTTCGCGGTGTCGTTTGAAACCGTGCCCTTGCCTTCGTTATACGCTTCGGCGTACGCATTGATCGTTTTGCCGAGCCGCTCATTTACTTGTTGCAGGTCTTTCTGGTAGGCCTCGTATACCGGCCAAAAGTCCTTGCCTTCCGCGTCGGTCAGCCCCATGTTGCTCGCGACCAACAGCTTTTTATCCGCCTTGAGCTTCTCCATCAGGATTTCCATGTTGGTGTCGGTACTGGCCTCAGTTTGGGCAAACGCCGGCACGGCAAACAAAATTGCCCCCGCTATGATCAAACTTACGACTGATTTCATCAGAATCCTCCTACGTGTGATGTGATTGTGAACAACGAATCGGACTTGCTTCTATTTCTAATCGATCGCAGATGGTTTTCTCAGCATCCTCCTTTGTGTGGTGTGGTTGTGAACGAGGCGGGCCAGCGTCTCACTCTCCAGACTATCGAAATAGGCGAGCTTCTCTTCTTTACTTCCGACCAAGCCGCCTGTGCAGGCGGTGATCGTCCTGACCAGCATGGCCATCAGCGCACTTATAACATAGGGCCGCTTCGTTTTCATCTCATGTATTCCTCCCTTTGCAGCATGATTATAGAGCGTCCTTGCCTCGGTCCCTCGCGCTTCATGGGGATGTTTCCAGATCCCGCATCAGCCGCTGAAAATCCGGGTCATTGCGGATCAGTCGCGAGACGGCCAGGAGCAGTTGGTCAATCTGCGGGTCCGTCAAATACAACGTAGTCGGAATCTTCATGAGCGACCACCGTTCCTCCACATCGGCCACTTCGGCCAAGCTGGCGTTGATGAAATAGACGTCGGCGTCGGGGGCAAACGGACTGTCGGCCGCTCGTGGTGCGGTGTGCAGACGCAGCCGGGCATTCTCCACGCCCTGGCGCAGCAGCGTGACCGAATCAAACGAATAACGATTGATCGGCAGGTCGACCAGGGAGCTCATCGCCCGGGACATGACCGGGATATGATCGCTCCGGTATTCGAGCACATCGGGACTGGTCTCGGCATTCACCGAAATCACCACCAGCTTCCTGACCTGCTTTAGGTTGCCTTCCTTTAAGAATCGCTCCAGGCCTCCAATGACGCTGGCTCCTTCGATCAGACCGCGCATGGCCATATTGTCCGAGAGGCCGCCATCGAGTAGATGGATGTTGGGACGCTTCTCGATATCCTGGTATGACAGCAGCTCGTTCGCTCGTTGGCCGGCGATGCCGCCTTTTTTTTTGGCTGCGCCCAGCCAGGGAGGCAGCTGATAGCCACATTGTCCGGCATAATTCTTCAAGCTAATGGGGCTAAGCACCAACGGCAGCGCCGCGGACGACGCAGAGGCCCAGGCGATCGGCAGCTGGCTCAGATCCGAGCAGATCATGTCGAATTGTGTCTGATGGAATTCGAAGCGGGAGAGGGTGGCCATATCCGACGCGTGAATAAAAAGCCAGGGACGCTGATTGCGTGTGATCAGATCTCCATAGGTAGCGCCCTCGAAGAGCGATTCATCCAATATTTCGGCCATGAGATGCGCGCGACCAAAATAGGGAGACCAGAGCCTGATCCAATTACTGGGAGACTTGAACACTCTGGCTTTGAGTTCGCTTTCCCAGTCCTTCCGCAAGAAGCGAGCTTCAAAGTCATGAAAAATCCGATCGCCGTGCAGCGCGTAGTACCCGGCGGTAAAGGTGCCTCCGGACAAGGCGAAGATCACGTCCAGTTCGTCGAGCAGGCTCTTCTGCTTGCCTTCCCACATGATCTGATGGAGGGCAAGTTCCCGTAACGCCCCGAAGGCCAGCGTGGAAGCCCTGGTACCCCCTCCGGAAAAGGCCGCGAGAATCAGGAGACCATCGGTATTGTTCGTATCCGGCGACGTGAGGTTGCGGAATCGGTACCCGACAGTCGGGTCCCACTGCTTCAGCGGCTGGTTCGGGACAGGTTTTACGTAGGAGCAGCCTTGGAGGATGGCGATGAGAACCACCGTTGCGAACAACCCGAAGAGCCTTCGGCCCGCCATCAAGAGTCCCGCAGTCAACGCGCTGTGCATGCTACTTGGATTTCTTCGATTCATACTGTTCGGCGATGGCCACCTTAATGACCTGCCCTTCCTTGAGCTGGTCCCCTGCCGCGAGATTGTTCATGACCGCAATCTGTTCCTTCTTCCAGGCTGAGTTGGTGCGAACCGCCAGAGCCTCGATCGACTCTCCCGCCTGCGCCTTCACCAGACGGATGCGCTTCTCATGGATTCCTGCACGTTCGGATGCCGACAGGGGCCTGAAACTGTGGGCGACTGAATGGAACAGGGGCTGTAATGTATCGAACTGCTTGGTGGGGGCCAAGCCGACCACTTGATAGATGAGCCCGCCATGCGCGATCCAGGTGATATCGAGTGTCGCGTTGCCGTCCGCCTTGATTTGCGTGTGGGCGGCAGGGAGGTCTCCGATGGTCAGCTTCTCTGTCTTCGAGACCACGTCGGACTTGGTCTTTTTCTCGACCTCGCGAGCGCCCTCCATTGGATCGGTCCCTTCCGCAACGGCCCCCACGACTACAGCCGCGTCTCCAGTCGGCGCTGCTGCCACGATCTTCTGCGGAGTATTCTCGCGCTGCCACTTCTCCGGAAACTGCACGAGGAAGTTCATATCGGGATGCAGGAACGTGCGCCCCTCAAAGATGCCGTTCGCGGCCCGCTGGCCGTCCACCATCCCGTCCAGGCGAGCGAGAAACGATTCGTGGGTCGCGCTGATCGGCGCTCTGCTTGCAGGCTTCAGTTCCTTGGCATGCTCCGCGGTCTTTTTAACTCGATCGGGTGTCGCGGGGTGAGAGTCAAAAAAGCTGGGCTTCCGGGTCTCCTTACTCATGAGATCGACTTCGCGTTCAAGGGTGTTCAAGAACGTAGACAAGGCGGCCGGGTCCCACCCGGCCTGCGCCGCCATCTCTTGTCCCACTCGATCCGCCTCTGTCTCCTGGCTGCGGCTGTAAGGCGAGAAGAGCAGCCCCTGCGTCAGATCGCCTACTCCTCCTATGATATTTGCCGCGAGCGGACTGACGAT
>DASVEA010000278.1:0-4351 GCA_036380815.1 Nitrospiraceae bacterium | reverse complement strand
CGGTCGGAGTGTATGTCGCTTCACAAACGAGAGAAAGGCCGCGATTACAATCCAGGCGACGACGAACGACACGAGCATCCCGATCCCGAGTGCCAGATAATCGTTTTGCCGGAAGACGTCCCGTGATTTCCACATTTGATAACAGGTTGCTACGATGAGGGTTGGAAGGGCGAGAAAGAAAGAGTACTCCGTCGCGACTTTCCGCTCCAATCCTACCAAGAGCCCTCCGATGATCGTGGAGCCTGATCGGGACATGCCGGGGAGTAGTGAGGCGCACTGGGCCACGCCGATCCAGAACGCGGATATCAGGCTCACCTGTTCGAGCTGGTGGACCTGTGCTTGGCTGCGACGCCCTTCGACGGCTAGAATAATCAGGCCTCCGACGATGGAGGAGGCAGCCACGGTTTGAGGCGTAAAGAGATGGCTTTTGATCCAGCTATGGGTAAGGAATCCGATCGCGGCGGCCGGCAAGAAGGCGAGCCCGAGTCCGATGAGAAACCAGAGGTTCTGGTGAGTTGCCCAGGAGGCTCGCAGGACTGTCGACCATGGGGTCGTCCCACGTGTTCGGATCATGGCGGAGATGTCCTGCTGCTCCCGGCCGGCTTGTCTGATCATGGACGCGAGCTTGTGTCGTTCATAGGCGATGACGGCTAGGATGGCGCCAAGTTGGATCGAAATCTCGGCGCTGGCAGCGAGGTCTCCCTCGAACCCAAGGACGTGACCGACGAGAATTAGGTGGCCGGTCGACGAGACGGGTAGAAACTCTGTCAATCCCTCCACGACACCCAAGATCGTGGCGAGACCAGGGCCCCATTCGTTCATGCGATGTCTTTCTGAAATAGGTATGCGTCCATACGGCGAGTCTCGGGCATATTCACAAAGTGGCGGCAGTCCGTCAAGCAGTCAGATGATTCGCCGCAGACCCTTATGATGATCGGTGGCGGCGGAGCCCCGCAAATCAGTTGACAAAATGAAAGGCATGGCATACACACAACAATATACGTATAGGTGTCGCAGTACCCTCTCATACCGACATGCCTGTTGGATGGAGAGCGGTGCCGACATCTGTTGCAGAAACCACGCTCAGTGGGATGGGAGGTTCGCATGAAATCAGGGTGGATGGCGGCGGTCGTGATGATTGGCGCAGTCGCAATGGTCGGCTGTGTCAGTCAAAAGAAATATGAAGAGGCGATGGTCGACGTCGAGTCGGCGAATTTAGAATTGGAGCGGACACGTACGCAGAAGAATGCCTTGGAGCAGCAAGTAAAGACGCTCAAGGATCTCAATGTAAAATTCGGGAACGAAGCCCAGGTTGCCCACGACGAGCTTGAGCGCATTCAACATGGTCGCGACAAGGAACGCGGCAGTGTCGAAGGTCGGACCAAGGAACTCGAAGACCGTGTTAAGCAGCTCTCCTTCCAGAATCGGGCGTTGCGTCATGAATACGAGGATGTGAAGCAGCATAACGAAACACTCAAGTCCCTGGTTGCTCGCTATCAGAAAGAGTTGAAAGATCAATCGCGTTCTGTGACAGGGATCGTGGCGCCATCCGTGCCGCCCTCGAGTCCCGCTCCCGCAGGGGCGCCTGCTTCTCCGGCGATGAAGGCCCCTCAGGCCATGTCTTCCTCCATGAATGTCAATAAGGCGTCCGCCGGCGATATGGTGCTGGTGCTTGGTCTCTCCAAAGACGTGGCAGACCGCATTGTGACGAATCGTCCCTATCGAGTGAAGGGCGAATTGGTGGCCAAGAACGTAGTGCCCAAGGAAACCTTTGATATAATTAAGGAGCGTATCAGCGTCAGTCCCTAATCGGAGCTATAGTCTGGCAAGCCTGACAGGCCGTCCGCCGAGTGGCGGACGGCCTGTTCGTCTTTACGGACCCGTGTAGAGGCCGTTTCAGCAAGGTGATTCCCTTCAGCCTTGTTGTTACAATGGATTCCAAGTCGGCGAGAGAATTGGAGAACGAATCGATGCGCCGTGCCGTCATGATCATCGGTGTCCTGGCTATTGGATTAACGATCGGAGGCTATGTCTTCTTTAATGGGGAGCGCAAAGTCCCGGTTCGATACCGGAGCGCCACGGTCGAGCGAGGCCCCGTCATTTCGCTCGTGACTGCGACGGGAACGATCAATCCTGTCGTCTCGGTTCAGGTCGGGACGCAGGTGTCCGGCATGATCAAGAGCCTGCATGCCGATTTCAATTCGGTGGTCAAAGCCGGCGATATCGTGGCCACGATTGATCCCGAGCCGTTCAAAGCCCGTCGAGATCAAGCTGCCAGCAATCTTGAAATGTCGAAAGCGAATGTCGCAAGAGCCAAAACCGATCTGGCTCAACGCAAGCGCGAACTGGATCGGGTGAAATCGCTGGTGGCGCAGCAGTTCGTCTCTCAGAACGACGTCGACGTCGCGGCGACGAATCTCCAGGCGGCTGAGGCGCAGGTGAACGTGGCAGGGGCGCAAGTGAAACAGGCCGAGGCGGCGCTGAGTGCCGCAGAGTTGGACTTGAAGTACACCGTCATTCGCTCGCCGGTAAACGGGATTGTGGTCGCCAGAAATGTGGAGGTCGGTCAAACGATCGCGGCCAGTTTTGCCACACCGAACCTCTTCTTGATCGCGCTCGATCTGACGAAAATGCAAGTCGACACCAACGTCAGTGAGTCAGATATTGGGGGGATCACCGAAGGGAAAGAGGCAACCTTCACGGTCGATGCATACCCGGGGTATCAATTTGCCGGCACGATCCGTCAGGTTCGTCTTGCACCGATCAATGTGCAAAATGTGGTGACCTATAACGTCGTGGTCAACGTCGATAATCAGGATCTCCGCCTGAAGCCGGGGATGACCGCCAACGTCTCCATCGTCGTGGCTCAAAGAGACGCAGTGCTCAAAGTGCCGAATGCCGCGTTGCGATTCACCCCCCCGACGGCGGGCCAGGCCGATCGCTCCACGCTCGGCAGCAAGTCGACCAAAGAGAAGGGAGCAGAGCAGGCAGCAGGATCCGGCAGGGGGGCCACGGCGCTTAGTCGAACCATTTGGAAGCAGGGACCGTCGGGAGAATTGGAATCTATGCAGATCCAGACGGGTATTTCTGATGGAATGGCAACGGAGATCGTGTCGGAGGGATTGTCTGAAGGCGCGCTGGTGGTCGTGGGGATTGAGCGACCCAAAGGCGACCGGAGTGGAAGCGAGTTGCCTCCAGGATTTGGGAGCGGCGGACAGCGGGGCTCCTCGCGCAATCGTGGGATGTAGGGGGAGTGGGCAGGGAGCGGGAACTTTCCGTGCTCGCGCCGCGCGCACGATCGAAATGTGCACGCTGTAGGCGCGCAGGAGAAAGTACCCCGACCCTGCCCAGTTCTTTTGAGGTGGTGAAGAAGAAACTAGCTCGGATCGAGGAACGCCGATGGGCTTGCTGATCGAGTGCGAAGATGTGTGGAAAATCTATCGGGTCGGCGACGTGGAAGTCCAAGCCTTGCGCGGCCTGAGTCTCACGATTGAACAGGGCGAGTTCGTCGCCATCATGGGGTCTTCCGGTTCCGGCAAGTCCACCCTGATGAATATTCTGGGCTGCCTCGATCAACCGACGAAGGGGCGCTATCGATTGAACGGGATGGAGGTGGGCAACCTGAAGCCCGATCAGTTGGCGGGTATCCGCAATCAGCAAATCGGGTTCGTCTTTCAAAGCTTCAATCTCATTCCCAGAACCAGCGCGCTCGAAAATGCGCAGCTTCCGCTGTTCTATCGAGGGCTCTCGCTCAAAGAGCAACGGGCGCAGGCCGCAGCGGCGTTAGGGCGGGTGGGGCTGCAGGGCAGAGAGCACCATTATCCAACCCAGTTGTCCGGAGGACAGCAGCAGCGCGTGGCGATCGCGCGGGCGCTGGTCACGTCCCCTTCGCTGCTCCTTGCCGATGAACCGACCGGCAACCTCGATACCGAGTCGAGCCGGGAAATTATGAAAATTCTGGAAACGCTCAACCGCGATGAAGGGATTACGATTATTTTGGTGACGCACGAAGTGGATGTCGCGGCCTATGCCGCGCGCGTGATCGTGCTCAAAGACGGGCAAGTGTTAAGTGACCGTATGACCAAAGCGCAACCAACGTCCAGCCCAGTTGAGGCATAGCCTGCACTACTCATGAGCGCTTCTGCTACAAGCACCGATCCGCTGCTACGATTTGGCCAGCGGGCTCGCCCCCTCATCGGGTCCTCACAACTCCGCGCGCTGGTCTCGCGACGCGGCTCAACGATTTCTCGACGAACCGTCATGAATAGTGAGGGCTAGATGTCGGCGTTTGTGTGGCTCACGATTCTCACCGCGCTGCGGATCTTGGCTCGTAATCGGATGCGTGCCGGTC
>DASVEA010000277.1:0-3375 GCA_036380815.1 Nitrospiraceae bacterium | reverse complement strand
GTCCCGGCAATGCATCCAGCACGTGCGGCTCGATGCGATGCAACAGCTTGACAGGAACCCCCTGCGCTGGAATCCAGTAGTACCATCGCCTCGTCACATGGACGGTAGGATCGAGCTGGAGTATGCGATAGGCGAGGGGGTCACTCCCGCGGAAATCATAGAAGAGCCAGCCGTCGATCTCGGCTTCACGCAGTGCCTGCTGCATCTCGCTGATACGGTGATCTATGGCCGTGGTCATCACAGAGGGCATCTTATCGTCGCGCTCCCAAGCCGTCAATGAGACGGCCATTGAGATCGGTGGTCATGCTACAATGTGCACCATGGCAGTTGAGCCTGCATCAGAGCCTTCCCAGTTCCGCGTGACCCTGTTTGTCGGACCGCAGCCGGTGGAGGGACAACCCTTCACTTTTTCCTGTGTATTTAACGTCAAGAAACGGAGTTGGAAGGGCGGAATCCAGGTCGCTGTCGTAATCACCCAGAGTCAGATTGATATGCTCAGCACCGACGTTGACTTCTCCCGCTGGTTAGCTCTGGCCCTAGCCGATCTCGCAGATGAAGATCGGCTATCTCATCAGAGGCGAGCCCATGAGCTGTTTATCCAAGCAGTCTGTTGGTGCAAGCTGGATCTGGCGTTGCAATCCGGCATTACTCAAGAGAACCAATGTCTCGCAGACGACATATGGATCTCTGAAGTTAGAGACACCGTAATCAAGCGGACGAACTTCATCACGTCGTACATTGCATCCGAATTGGACCTCGTACTGAGAGACGTTACTGCTCCATGAGACATTCCACGCAGGCACGGCAGGGGGTTTGCATTCAGTGTTGAATTTGTTATAACCCCACTGCTACTAAATCGTGGGTACGCGCCCTGAAGTCAACCACTGTCGCTCAGTTTGCTCCGTCGTAGAAGGAGGATCATCTGTGAACACATACTCGTCTTCATCCAATCGCCCCTGTAAGGCTTCCAGCTTCAAACTGGTGGCAGTCTTCCTGCTCCTTGCCCTGTGCACCATCACAATGGTGCCGTCGGCGTGGAGTCAAGAAAGTGCGGCCTCCCCGTCGAGCGAGAGCTCCGAAGGTGGAAACGCGTCGAGCGCGGGCATGCTTGCCGCTGCCGGCTTCTCCACCCTGTTATATTTTCCACTGAAAGCGGTATTTGCCATCAGCGGAGGCATTGTCGGAGGACTCACCTATGTGTTTACCGCCGGGGATGAACAAGCAGCCAAGAAGGTCTGGAACACCACTCTATACGGCACCTACATCATTACCCCCGATCACCTACAAGGCAATCGGCCCATCCGCTTCTTGGGGGTCGCTGATACGAATGATGCGCCGGCGCCGGCCCCTGCTCCGGAGCCCATCCGCTAGCCGATGAAACCGATCATCGGCGTCACACCAGATTTCAACGCCGGTGATCGGAAGGAATGGGGTGGGCGCGAGCCCACCTACTTTTTGCGCGCACGCTACATCCGTGCCATCGAAGAACTCGGCGGCATCCCCCTGGTCCTTCCACTCCTCGCGGACCGGGCTACGAGACGGCATATTCTCCACAACCTCGACGGACTCCTCCTTACAGGAAGCGGGCCGGACCTTCCACCGTCATTGTATGGCGAACCTCAGCGGTATCCGTTCGAAATCGTGAGCGAACGTCGCGCGAGTTTTGAACTGGACATCGTCCACCTGGCGAGACAGGCTGACGTCCCTCTGCTCGCCATCTGCGGAGGTATGCAGACGATGAACGTCGCCTGCGGCGGCAGTCTGTTGCAGGATATCTCATCCCAAATGTCGACCGCGCTCCAACATCGGCAACAAACTCCAGCGACGAATCTTAGTCACACCGTCGCAGTCACACCCGGCAGCCTGCTCCGCCGCATCGTGCGATCGCGGTTGATGCGAGTGAATAGCTCGCACCATCAATCGGTCAAAGCCGTCGCGCCATCATTGATCGCCAGCGCCCTGGCCCCCGATGGTATCGTGGAGGCAATCGAATCTCCGGCCCACCGCTTTTTTCTCGGCATCCAGTGGCACCCGGAATTTCTCTTCGACCGGCATCCCCTCCACCGGCGATTGTTCGAGGCCTTTCTGCGCGCCGCCCGAGCCACAGACCGCGGCGCGGGACGGTGAGCCCATCGAACCGTGAAACGCGAGAACCGGCTGGTCTCTCTTGTTTATTTGGTCTGTTTGGTTTCTTTGGTTGAACGAGGCTGACCAGCTGAATAAAACAGACCGGAGGAACCAGATCAACGCGTCCCGTCAATTTCGCTCGGCCGTCCTATGGAGAAGGCCTGCTATACTTAACCCAATATGGAGCAGAAGCTCGTTGCCCCTACAGCGCCTTTCGCCATCCCCACGGCCTAACCCGCATTATTCATGAGCACTTCTGCTACAATTGCCGATCCGCTGCTACACCAAGCCTTCGGTCAACGGGCTCGCCCCTCGGCCCCTCACCGTACTGTTGAGGACTGGCACCCTTCATTTTGGCGCCTGTGCCAGGAGGAACAGCGGGACAGGCACCGCCGCAGACGTCGGAACCGGTCCCTGGGCTCCGCGCGCCGGTCTCGCGACGCGGCTCAGCGATTTCGCAACGAACCGTCATGAATAATGCGGGCTAAGGAGGTACGGTGATCAGCCGACTTTTCCGAACCAAGTCCATTGAGCAGATTCTTGCGGACGCAGATCATCCCGATCATCGGTTAAAAAAAACCCTCACGGCCTGGGATCTGACCGCGCTCGGCATCGGCGCGATCATCGGCACCGGTATCTTCGTCCTGATCGGCACCGCCATCGTCGGCGATGCCCACCGACCCGGGGCAGGGCCTGGAATCATTCTGTCCTTCGTGCTCTCCGGCCTGACCTGCGCCTTCGCAGCACTGTGCTATGCAGAGTTTTCCACCATGATTCCCGTGGCCGGCTCTGCCTACACCTATTCGTATGCCACGTTGGGAGAATTCCTGGCCTGGATCACCGGCTGGAACTTGATTCTCGAATACGGTGTGGCTTGTGTCGCCGTCGCCATCGGGTGGTCCGGTTATTTCAACAAGCTGCTCGGGTTGGCCGGAATCGAATTGCCGCACTGGGCTACGCATCCACCCGGAGGACCTGACGGGGGCGTAGCAAATTTCCCCGCCGCCATTATCGTATTACTCGTCACTGTCATCCTCGTCATCGGGATCAAAGAAAGTGCCCGCGCAACCGGTATCATTGTGTGTTTGAAGCTCGCAGTCATCCTCTTCTTCATTGCCGTAGGGACGCCAGCCGTGAATACCGACAACTGGACACCGTTCATGCCGCAGGGATTCGCTGGCGTCGGCGCCGCAGCGGCGATCGTGTTCTTCGCCTATATCGGATTCGACGCCATCTCGACGACCGCCG
>DASVEA010000276.1:0-6640 GCA_036380815.1 Nitrospiraceae bacterium | reverse complement strand
ATTGAGGACGAAACGAAAGTCGGCTGCTTCATCAAGCGCGCGCTTGAAGAGGAGAGCTACGCCGTCGACCTCTGCGAAGACGGCGCGAAGGGCCTTGAGATGGCCCTTAACACCAACTACGATTTACTGATCGTCGACTTGATGCTGCCGTCATTGCCCGGATTGGAAATTCTCAAGGGCGTCCGCCAGGCTCGGATTCAAACCCCCATTCTGATTCTGACTGCCCAATCGCAGGTGGATCAGCGCGTCAAGGGCCTTGACGCAGGAGCGGACGATTACCTCACCAAGCCCTTTGCCATCGACGAACTGCTCGCCAGAATTCGCGCCCTGCTTCGCCGTGGCTCCACCGAGAGTCCCGGCGTGCTCCAGATCGACGATCTTGGATTGAACCCGGCCACACGCGAAGTGACCAGAGGCGGCCAGCGGATCGACCTCACCTTGAAGGAATATGCCCTGCTCGAATATTTGATGCGCCATACGGGACGCGTGTTGACCCGTCCTATGATTTCAGAACATGTGTGGAACCAGGACTTCGACACGTTCACTAATGTCATCGATGTCTATGTGAATTATCTCCGCAACAAAATCGACCGGGGGCACTCAAAGAAGCTGATTCACACTATTCGCGGAAGCGGATATATGCTGAAGGCCGACTGATGCCGCTTCGCGTCAGGCTCACGCTCTGGTACGGCACAGCTCTCGCACTCATCCTCATCATCTTTTCAACCATCCTGTACGTAATTACCGCTCGAAGCCTCCACGATACGGTCGATCAATCGCTGGAGGAAACCGCCGCGGCGGCCGTTCGGTCGCTGGAAGAACGCGGGTTCCTCCCGCTCATCGAC
This sequence comes from Nitrospiraceae bacterium, assembly GCA_036380815.1. GTDB lineage: Bacteria > Nitrospirota > Nitrospiria > Nitrospirales > Nitrospiraceae > Palsa-1315. The sequence continues at coordinate 5,795 of DASVEA010000276.1, read as the reverse complement.
GAAGACGACCTCATGTCGCAGTTCCCCGAACTGGCGCGCATCGATAAGTTCTTCCAGATCTTCAGCCCCTCCGGCACCATCACCATTCGTTCGCCGAACATGAAACAACATGAGATGCCGCTGAGCCGGCAGGCCTTGGAAGTGGCCTATTCAGGCCGCTCGCTCCTTGAATTCGCAAAATACCCTAAGGAACCGCCGTTACGCCTCATTTCGGTTCCCATCATCTATCGGGGCAGCCTGCTCTATATCATCCAGGTCGGCACCTCGATGGACTCCGTCGAAGAGACCCTGAACCGTCTCCTGCTAGTGCTTCTGGTGAGTATGCCCGTCGCGCTGGCTGTCTCGCTCGCCGGCGGCTGGTTCATGGCCGGCAGAGCCCTTCGCCCGGTCGATGCGATCACACTGGCTGCTCAACGCATTGCCGGAGGCGATCTCACACAACGACTGACTGCGCCGGCCTCGGCAGACGAAATCGGCCGTCTGACCAATACGTTTAATGCCATGATCGACCAGCTTGAGACCTCCTTTCGACAAATCCGCCAGTTCAGCAGCGATGCCTCGCACGAACTGCGCACGCCATTGACGGTCATGAAAGGAGAAACCGAACTCGCGCTTCGACGCCCTCGCGAAACCGACGACTACAAAGTCGTCCTGGAGAGCAATCTCGAAGAAATCGACCGGATGACGCGCATTGTGGATGAGCTGCTCTTCCTCTCCCGGGCCGATATGGGCGAGGTGAAGATGGAACGTCTTCCGGTCCCACTGGACACGCTCATCGAGGACCTCCACCGGCAAGCCTCGCTGTTGGGGCAGGAACGGGACATCCAGGTGGTGCTACAAACCACTGTACCAGCAGTGGTATTGGGAGATGAACTACGCTTGCGCGAACTGTTCCTGAATTTTCTCGATAACGCAGTCAAATACTCCCACCCCGGCGGCACCGTCGACATCGCGCTGGCGATCGAAGAGACTCACGCACGAGTGTCCGTGACCGATCACGGCATTGGGATCGCGCAAGAGGATCAGTCTCGGATCTTTGACCGGTTCTATCGCACCGATGAGGCGCGGGCTCATACCAAGAAGGGGACGGGCCTTGGGTTGGCCATCTGCGCCTGGATTGTTGAATCCCATCGCGGGCGTATCGAGGTCCAGAGCAAGGTCGGCGAAGGTTCGACCTTTACGGCAATGCTGCCTCTGGCCCCCGCCTCCGCATCGGCTAAGCGAGTACTAAAGCCCTCCTGACACTCCTCTCATTGGAGACATGATGGTTGCCCCGTTCCCTAACGGTGCTCGACGCGAGGGAATCTCTTGGTGCCCGGGTAGTGCTTTTTCCCCCATACGATGATCGCTTCCAATACCGGCTTTAGGCCTTCCCCCTTCTCTGTAAGAAGGTATTCATAGCGTACGGGGTTTCGTTGGTAGGCCTGCCGGGCGATAAGGCCAGCAGTTTCCAGTTTTTTCAGTCTATCCGCAAGGATGTTTGACGCGATTCGTTCCGGAGAGGACGTGAACTCCTGATAACGTCTCTTGCCCAAGACCAGATCGCGAATAACCAACAGCGTCCATTTATCCCCGAGAGTATCCAATACATTGGTGATCGGACAAGATGATCGCTTAAATTTCATTTTGCCACTCATCGTTCACGGTCGTCCGACCACGCCCATCATCCTGCCTATTTGGCAGGACCGAGCCACGGCACATAATGTAATACAGGCACTTGCATTTTGCAATACACTAGGCTACAATGACTTTCAAAATGCAAGTCACAGGGTTGCACTGCCAAGCCGGGAAGGATTTCCGATCTATGGACAGACCGACAGCGTGGAAGATTCAACGCAGATTTATAAGCGGGGTAGACACAAAACTGAAGCAGTATTTGCGCTCGGTACGCAGCGGTTCGGCGTTCTGATATGAAAGGAGGACTGACCGATGGATCATTAGTTCTACATACGCGACATCAAATGTTCGGAGATCGACGAGACTGTGGGGCCCCGTTTTCCAGACGAACCTACCATAAATACTGCCCAACCAATAAGGAGGGATGTGAGATGCCTTTGTGGAAAGTTTATCATCCTGTCGGCGCGTTCACGGCTGATGACAAAAAGAAGCTGGCCAAGCAGGTGACGGAGGTGTATGCGAGCATCCCGCTCCCTAAGTTCTATGTGGTGTTCATTTTTGAAGAGGTAGCCAAGGACTCCTGCTTTGTCGGTGGCGAGCCGCATAACAAATTTGTTCGGTTCAAGATCGACCATATTGCTAGGACATTACCTGGTTCGGTCCTCAGAGAATGGTGGATCAGGACACTCGATGCGGTCATAGCTCCCTACGTCAAGGACAGGGGGTATGATTGGGAGATTTCCGTTGATGAGACACCTTGCGATCTGTGGTCTCTCCAAGGGGAACTCGCTCCACCTTTTGAATCTGTCGCTGAGAAGCGGTGGGTGAAGGAAAATAAGGCGAGCCCCTACACCTTAGCGGAAAAGCTTCCTGTCAATCTCATCCTCGCTCCCGGAGTAGCGGACCGTTAGGTTTTGGTTTAGCTGGCCGGAGTTTGCGGGGAGTTGTACCCAAGAGAGATGACGACCAACAGGGCAACGTCATCTCTCTTGGGACAAATTTCTACCTGCGAGGACGCCTTCGTAGGTTCAGGAGCGGCCTGCTAATCGAACACTACGGTCTTTCTGCCATACACCAACACTCGTCGAACAACATGGCGGCGCACGGCGCGGGCCAGCACAATCTCCTCCAGATCCCGTCCCTTCCTCACCAGATCATCGACGGTATCCCGGTGGCCCACGCGCATGACGTCCTGCTCGATGATGGGACCTTCATCCAAGTCGTCCGTGGCATAGTGCGCCGTGGCCCCGATGATTTTCACGCCTCGCTCATAGGCCTGCCGATAGGGATTGGCGCCCATGAAAGCCGGCAGGAAGGAGTGATGGATATTGATGACCGGACACCCGACCTGTGAAAGAAAGCTGGCGCTGAGGATTTGCATGTACCGAGCCATGACCACGAGTTCGACACGATGATCCTTCAACAGGGAGAGAACTTGCTGTTCCTGCTGCTGCTTGGTCTCCTTGGTCACGGGACAGACGGAGAAGGGAATCTTGAACAGTTCGGCCCAGCCAGCGCAGGTATCGTGATTGGAAATAATCACCGGGATATCGATGTGCAACTCGTCGCGTTTGTGCCGTTGGAGTAGATCCGCCAGGCAGTGATCCTGTTTCGAGACCAACATCGCGACCCTCGTTCGGCAGCTTGAAGGGCGAACTTCATAGCGCATCTCGAAGGTCTTCGCGACCGGAGCGAACGCGGTTGCGATCTCATCGGGAGGAATCTGCAAACCCTCGGCGGCAAACTCCATGCGCATGAGAAACTCGTTCGTCTCTTCGTCTGTATGGTGATCCGAATCGAGAATGTTCCCGCCGAAGTCGTGAATGAAGCCCGAGACACGGGCCACAATACCCCTGCGATCCTTGCAATGAATCAAGAGGACGACAGATTCTTTTCGGTGTGCCATCGTGGGCTTATTTTTCCGATGAAAGTGGTTAATTCAAGTATAGCAGGCAGGTAACGATCACGGTAGAAATGGTGCTAGGCGGTTGAGGAAACATTGTTGTGGTATGCAGGAATCTCCCATGGCCTGCAGGTCATGGACAACAGATGAAAGTTCCGCAGGGTGCTCAAAAAGGCTGTCCAGCAAGGCCGCAGCGAGCGAAGAGGCGAGGCGTACGCTTCGGTACGTTGAGCCTCTGAGCGATGCGAGAACGAAGCTGGCGGGCTTTTTCAGCACCATGCTAGGAGACGATGTGGCCCACAAGATCGTACAAGGCCGCATCGGTGATCTCGACCTTGACGAGTTCCCCTGCTGTGGCTGATCCATCATTGATATACACGACGCCGTCGATCTCCGGAGCCAGCCCTTCATGGCGTCCCTCAAGCAGTAACCCTGTCTCTTCGGAGACCCCTTCGACCAAGACCTCCATCACGGAGCCGATATGGCCCTGGCCTCGTGCCGCAGCAATCTCTTCTTGCACAGCTAAGATTTCATTCCGTCGTTCGTCCATGACCGATCGTTCGACCTTGTCATCAAGCCCGACGGCCGGCGTGTCTTCCTCGTCCGAATACAAAAACACCGCCACCCGATCAAACTCGGCATCTTCCACGTAGCCTCTCAGTTCGTCAAACGCCTGCTCCGTCTCTCCTGGAAACCCCACGATGAAGGCCGTGCGAAACGTAACGCCGGGAATGCGCGTCCGGATCCGATCGACGAGGGAGGTGATGGCAGCCCGATCACCCAGCCGGTGCATCCGCTTGAGCATCCGGTTGTTGATGTGTTGCAGCGGCATGTCGATATACTTGGTAATCTTTTCTTCCCCTGCGTAGAGATCCAACAGCTCATCCGATACCTGTTGCGGGTAGAGATAGAACGGCCTGATCCAGCGCAAGTCTTTCACCTTCACCAGCTCGCGAAGCAGCGTGACGAGGCCTTGGCGCACACCAAGATCGACGCCATAATTCACCGTATCCTGGGAAATGAGATTGACCTCTTTCACACCTTCAGCGGCGAGGCGCGTGACTTCGGCTACGATCGATTCCACGGGGCGGCTTCGCTGCTTGCCCCGCATCAGAGGGATCGCGCAGAAGGCGCAATTCCGGTTACAACCTTCGGCGATTTTGACATACGCGCTATGGGCCTTCCCGAGACGGAGTCGCGGTGCGTCTGCGTCGTACAGATAGGGAGGCTCGCTGATCCAGAGCCGTTGTTGCCGTTTCTTCGGCGCCAGGAGATTGCGGCATATTTCCGCGATTTTCCCGAACTCACCGGTTCCTACCACGCCATCGAGTTCCGGCAATTGATCGAGGAGATCTCCTTGATACCGTTGCGCCAGGCAGCCTGCGGCAATCAACACACGACAGGACCCTGCTTCTTTTAGTTTGCCGTGCGCAATGATCGTATCAATCGACTCCTGCTTGGCCTCTTCGATGAAGCCGCAGGTATTGATGATGACCACCTCGGCTTTCTTCGGATCATCGGTCAAGGTAAATCCGTCCGCCACCAACATGCCCAACATGACTTCGGAATCGACCTGGTTTTTCGAACAACCAAGGTTGACAAAGCCGATGGTGGTCTTCTTGCTGCTTGGGCGAGACGGAGTGATCAATCGTGATGGCATGGGAAGCAGTCTACGGGACGGTTGAAAAGTCTGTCAATCAACAGCCCCTGACTGCGCTCGTTAAACGAGCACAGAATCTTATTGCTTCCCTTCAGGGGATGGGTCAGCTCGCGGAGCGTTTTGCCGAAGGAGCGGGGACCCTTCGAGAATTTGCCGAAGAGGAAAGCGGAAACTGACTGAGTCCGCGAAGGAATTACCGAAGGATTCCCTTCGGCAAATTCCGAAAGGGTCGCTCCGAGAGGCACCAACGCGTAGCGAGCTGATCCATCCCCGTGCCTCCTTGCCCTCCCATTCCCTCTTATGGCATCATGCCCCCCTCTTGGAGGCGCGCATGGAGCATTTGCTCGAATACGCCGGTTCCGTGCATATCTATCTTGGACCGTACCGCGGGAATCCGATTGCCTTGTATCTGAAGCGGACGGAGACCGGGTGCCAGATCGGCCCGAGGGCCTATCCGTGGAATGATGTCGTGGGGAATGGTGAGACGCCGAATAAGGCAGCCGCGGATTTCGAAGAGAAATGGAAAATGAAGGGTCTCTCGGCGGATATGTACTCTGGTCCCTCGTGGGAAGGAGGCATCAAGCCGGAGAAACCTGCTCCTCCCAAGCCGCCCGC
>DASVEA010000275.1:0-2580 GCA_036380815.1 Nitrospiraceae bacterium | reverse complement strand
TCGATCTCGATATTCGATCATGGCGGGGATTTTGTAACTCGTGTCGACGTGCAGAAGGGGGAACGGGACATGGCCGAAGAAAGCCTTTCTGGCCAGCCAGAGCAGCACGGTCGAATCCTTCCCCATCGACCACAACATGGCCAAGTTGTCAAAATGCTTATAGGCTTCGCGGAGAATGTAAACGCTCTGGTCTTCTAATTGACGAAGATGATGCACGAACTCGATCCTCTCCTAACAGGATGCTGAAAAAGTCGCTTTTCTCACCCGCCCAGCCCTGCGCGCCGAGACGCGCCTTTCACCAGGCGGCGTTCTCGCATCGCTCAGAGACTCAACGTACCGAAGCGTACGCCTCGCCTCTTCGCTCGCTGCGGCCTTGCTGGACGGCCATTTTGAGCATCCTGCGATTATTGTGCTATCAGCGCCATACGTACGATTCCATTTGCGCGTTATGTATAAACCGAGTTTTCCCGCAGCCTGCTATGTTCATTGTATGCGGCCTGTCACACCGATCCCCACCGGCTCCTGAGTCAGTTCCTCCAACTTTCGTGCCGCCGCCCCCTCTTCGAGCGCCCGACGTGCAAGTGGGACGCATGACGCCCATGTTGTCCCTTTGCCTGCGGCGTAAAGAATCACCGCCGCGTTCATCAACACCCAGTTACAGGGCCCGCCCTGCAGTTGGTTGTGGAGAATCCGTCGAAGCAGATCCGCTTCCTTGTCTCGCTGGTTCGACGGGAAGCCAGCCATGTCACGCGGCGCGCCCGGCGGCAGCCCGGCATCCTTTGACGAGAACGAGAGCGGGGTAATCCGCTCGTCTCGCAATTCCAGAACCCTTGTGAGCGCAGCAATCGATAGCTCCGGATCACCCTCAACACCGCTGACCACTAGAGCCCGCAGGCAACCCAGCATCCGCAACACTTCAGCGGTCTTTTCAAAGTGGGGAGGATGGGACAGCCCGACGATCTGCGACGCGGCACGAGCCGGATTCAAGAGCCTCGCAATCGGATGAAAGACGTTTCGCACTCCCAGCTCTTGTCGCATCTCTAAAAAACGACAGATTGGCGGGTGGTAGAGGGCGATATCGAGAAAGGCGAATCCATGCCGCATCACCATCTCTGCCGCCACTTTCGGCTCCATGTCGATCGGCAGGCCCAAGGCCTTGAGCACCCCGGCATTCCCCGTGCGGCCAGGAATCCCGTCGTACCCATGCATCAAGACCGACGCGCCTGCCGACGCGGCCACGATGGCGGCGGCCGCAAGGGCATGGAAGGTGTCCTGCTTCCCCGCATAGCTCGGCAGATCCACGACGCTGAGTTCTTGCGGGATCGGCACAGGCGCAACATAGGAACGCGCGGCCGCGGTCATGGAGGCCAGTTCGGTGACGGACTCCGTCTTGATGCGCATGGCCATGAGAAAGGCCCCCACTTGCGCCGGCGTAGCCTCCCCTTCAATGAGCGCCTTCATCGCCCGTTTCGCTTCGTCCCAGGTGAGGTCTTTGGCAGCCTTTGGGCCCTTGGCAATTTTCGCGATAAATTCCTGCATCGGCATTACGAGGGCTTGTGTAACCCGCACTCCGTCTTGGCAAAGCTTTTCCACCGACCCGCGCGAAGATCTTCGCCGGGCATCACCGGGTTCGTGCAATGGGTGCAGCCGATACTTGGATAGTGGTGGTCGTGCAATTCATTGTAGGGAACTTCGTGGGCACGAATGTAGGTCCAGACATCCTCCCACGCCCAACTCGCAAGCGGATTGACTTTGACCAACTGAAATTTCTGGTCCCACTCGATCACGTTCGCATTGGCTCTCGTGGGAGACTGATCCCGCCTGATCCCGGTGATCCAGGCGTCGAATCCCTTGAGTAATCGGGTGAGCGGCTCCACTTTGCGCAATTCGCAACATTGATCGGGCTGACGCATCCACAACGCGTCACCATATTGAGCGGCTTGCTCGTCCGGCGTCAGCAACGACTTTACCTGGATGACCTGCTGCGGTTGCAACCTATAACGCTCGATCACGCGATCGCGCGTGGCATAGGTCTCGGGAAAGAGAAAATCCGTGTCGAGATAGAAGAGCGGCACGGATGGATTGATGCGGTGGACCATATCCAGGAGCACGACATCCTCCGCCCCAAAACTGCAGGCGAGCACGATCTTCGGCGCGTAGCGCTCGATCGCAGCCGCCAGTACCTCTTGCGGCGACTTTGCCTCGAACGACTCACCCCAGGCTGCGAGTTTCTCAGCGGAGGCTGAATGTTCTGTGTTCTCCACGCTAACCCCTCTCTCTTTCGACACTTTCCACAGGAGAGGCGCCAGGGTTGGTCATCTGCGCCCATCGAGCGAGCACATTCCCATCGTGCGCGTTCTGCGAGCAAGAAGGGCACCTGGCCGCGCCCCTCTCTCCTTCTGAGGCCGCGCGTTGGGCGAGCAAAGGAAACCGTCCCTCTTGCCGCATCATTCCACTTTTTCGACCAGAATCCGATAATGTTCTGCGGCGACTTCAAGTGGTTCCTGTAGCAACAACAGATGTCCGTCGTTTTTCAAGCTCAGAGGTACATTCTTAATCGGTTCACCAGCATCAAGCCAA
>DASVEA010000274.1:0-3893 GCA_036380815.1 Nitrospiraceae bacterium | reverse complement strand
TCAGCCTCCCCAGAACACAGCCGCAGCGACCGCATGACTCAAGTGCCTGCGAGCACAGATTGAACAACACGGTCGGGGCTTTGAGGGAGGTGTTCGCCGGCTTTCACGCAATCTGAGACGATGCAGGAGTCTTCGCGGTGCATTCGTCGAGGAAACGTCCACGCCATGGGTAACCAGCATCAGGGGGATAGTATGAAGAACACCACGCAAGTCTATGTGTTGACACTGAATGCACCGTCAAGAAAAACCGTTCGACTCTGGACGGGAGCGAGCATCCATTCGTTGCGGCACTGCTCCAGCAAGAAAATTGATCGGACGCTGGCGGAGATGCAGCAGCATGTGGATGATTTGCAGCGCGCCATCAGGGTGCTGGCGACGGGCGGATCGTATTCCATCAATCGCTCTCGATAATGTGCCGCTGCCGGCGGAACACACTCGGCGAGAAAGAGGACAGCCCACATGCAGGACGATGTAAAAGATAAGAAGGTTCATGCAGTAGCCAAGCCGGCCGGCGCACCGTCGCGGATACCGGCCGACAGCGATCTTACGTGCAGCGAATCCCAGATTGAGGACATTCTCTCTGAGGGCGAGTCCAGCAAGCCTTTGAGCAAGAGCGACAAGGGCATGCATCCGAAACCCCAGCCAAAGTCCTCGCAGTAAGCAGCCTGCTGTGAGGTGAGATGCGTGCGTTCCTGACCCGCAGAATCTGCGGTGACTTCATCCCCTCTGCGGCCCACAGTAGAATCATGTGAAGAGTGCCTGTCTGGCTCGTCTTGTTGCCATCCATGGTCACCATCGATGTTTCGTGAAATGGCTGGTGCGCATTGGCAGGGCGACGGAGTGTCCTGTGCCGACAGCACGACAGGGGAACAGCCAAATGACCGAACGCACGACTGATGTGAGGCTTCGGTGGCCTCTTCCGGCCCATGACTACTGGTCCACCCCCTTCGCTGAATCGTTGCTGCAGCATCTGGATCTTTGTCCTGGAGCCTTCATTCTCGATATTGCCTCCGGCCACGGGATTCCGGCTTTCTACCTGGCAGAACAGGTGGGGTCCACCGGGCAGGTACTGGCCATCGATCTCAGTGAGCGTCAGGTCGAGAATGCGCGAGTGATCCAAGGAGCGCAACTCCCGTGGCTGCGGTTCGAATGCCTGGATATGCGCGTTCTGCCTCCGCGCTTGCCCTGTTTCGACCGCATCACCGGCAATCTCTCCGTCATGTTTTTCCGTCCCAATCGCTTCCAAACCGTCCAGGGATTGGTGGAACATCTCAAGCCAGGCGGCCAACTGGTGCTGACCTTTCCTTCGCTCGGTACGTTCGATTCACTCTGGCGTCGGATCGATCAGGAAATGGCGGTCCGTGGACTCCTGGCGGAACGCCGTCGGTTGGAAGTCTATCTCGCCGAACGGCCTTCAGCAGAAGACGTTCGTGAATGGCTGGATCGGCTTCATCTCGCGCGCATTGCCGTGACCGAATATCCGTTGGACGTGGCGACTGGTGCCGGTCCGGCGTTTCTCCACCATCCGCTGCTCCGGGGCGGTTTTCTCGACGATGTCTACGAATGTTTCGAGGATCAGGGACTGGCGGATGAGGTCATGACAAGGGTTTCGGAAGATGTGGGGAGCTTCACGCCGCTGATTGCGCAGAGATGCGTGATGTCAGGGTGGAAGCTCTAGCAGGATGCTGAAAAGCCCTCCAACGTCGAGGGGATTGCCGGGTGAGCGACGTCTGGGCTAAAACCGGTATCCTAGTTCTACGATATACAGGTCCATTCCGAGACTGGACGATCCGTATAGGCCGGCATCGGAGAAGTGTTGGACGTGAAAGCCGGTATAGGCGTGAGAAAATGGATTGACGCGAACCCCCAAGGTCGCGAGGAATTGAACCGGACCCCCGAAGTCTTGTACGCCGAACTTGTAGTCGCCTAAGAATCCTGCCCCCACTCCGGCGTCGAAGGTGACAAGTCCCTTCCATCCGCTCAGCGCAAGATCCGGCACAACAGTCATGATCAGACCGCTGTCGCCTGCCGCTTCCAGTAGCCCAGCGCTTGCGGTCAACCTCGTATTCAGACTCCATGCGCTGCCACCAATCGGCCAGGACCAGGGGAGCGTGAAGACCGCCGCGACGTCAGCCATGCGGAAGGACTCTGTCTCCCTTTTTCCTAATAGGGGAGTGCTTCCACTGAAGCCAATGCGAGGGCCGATGCTCAGGAGGGCCATGTCCCCTGCAAGGCTGGGCGTGCATATCACTGTGGAAAACCAGAGGGTGAGCATCAGATGCAGGAGGCGTGGACGTTGATGGTAGCGCATAGGCGGTCTCTCAGTGACCAGGACTAGCGTAACTCGGTTCGATCATCCCTCATAACTATTCACGTCTATTCACACTGCATGCTTGCTGCGTGTGAGACCTCAAAGTGGCCAACATCAAAGTTGGCCTATTGTTGCTCTCACTAGCCCGCAACAGCGCTCCGGCAAGAACCGCCGTATCCGAGAGGCATATGTGGGGGTGATTGGTCTGAGGTCGCGCTAGTGGGGTCGCGCCAGACTGAGAGTCGATCGCTACGACAAATTGAATGTGAGGTACAAGGAACAGGGGAGCCGTGAAGGGGCGCTTCAACCGAAGCGCCCCTTCCGCAACTGCAGCTTGTTGGCGCTTTGATTAGAAGCGACCGCGCCCGCCGCGATCGCCACCGCCGCCGCCACCGCCGAAACGACCACCGCCACCACCGCCGGTGCGGGGTTCTTGTGGCTTGGCTTCATTGACAGTCAGGGGACGTCCGTCCATCTGTGAGCCATTCAACGCGGTAATCGCGGCCTTGGCTTCTTCCTGTGTGGCCATCTCGACGAAGCCGAAACCTCGTGATTGCCCGGTGAACTTGTCCGTGATCACACGCGCAGACTCGACGGTGCCGTGCGCGGCGAAGAGGGTGGTGAGCTGTGATTCAGTTGCCGCATAGGGCAACCCGCCGACATAAAGTTTTGAACCCATGGGGGTTCCTCCTTCTGAAATTGATATTGTTTGAGACGCGAGAACGAATATACGAGGGGAAGGAACGGGCCGAAGACGCGAACAGTGCAGCGACTTGGGTCGAGCTTCCGATCAGATTCTCGGTAACAACAATATCGGTGATGGGCCGTTCAATTTGCTGTTTCATGCGAGGCCCGCCGCGTGAAACAGAGACATCCTAGCAGAGGTGGATATGAAAAGCTATAGACCCTAGGTTCATACATTTGCGGCGCCTGCACGCGATCCTACACATCCGCATTGCCGGTGGGACCGGGGCCGGGCCAGATAAGATAGGGTGGTTTCTTCATCGTCTCAGCTGAATGCGGGTAGAGACGTTGTGCATAGCTGTATGCGTCTTCTTGCGCATTCAAGCAAGTCGCTGCGGCGAGATGGTTGGAGATGACGTGGAAGTTCCCTCGATCATCCGCTGCGATGGTCGCCATGTAGAGGGCACAGGAAAAGCTCCCTTCCTTTGAGCAGGCAGTGCTGATCAAGAGGTGCGATCCATCTGGGAAGGTCATGATCGGGTCCAAGTTCGTACGGCTCATGCCCACTCCTTTTCCATTGCGCGTGTTGATGTCATACGACCTGGTTTGCGTAGGGGGTGACATAGAGCCTGAGGAGGTGTCCATCCCATTCAGTTCCCTCAAGGGCGACCACGGCGTTCAAGGCCTGTTCGCCGGATCCCATTTCGACGAATCCGTATCCGGCGGACTTTCCGGTATGTTTGAATCGGACCACGTATGCTCTGGCAACCAGACCGTAGGTGGTGAAGATGCCGCGTAGCTCGCAGTCGGAAACCTGGTCCGGGAGTCCACCGACATACAGAACCCGTTTCCCCATCGAGATTCCCTTCGTAACGTGTCAGTTGGTTCGAGCGAACCA
>DASVEA010000273.1:0-2460 GCA_036380815.1 Nitrospiraceae bacterium | reverse complement strand
TCCGGGGGTGGAGATGGTGATGCCGGGGGACAATGTGAGCGTCACGGGGGAGCTGATTAGCCCGATCGCGATGGACCAAGGGTTGCGGTTCGCGGTGCGCGAGGGCGGGAAGACCGTCGGCTCCGGCGTCGTCACCGAAATTCTGGCGTAGTGGTTGGCCGGATGAATAGAGGATTGAATGGTTAAGGTTGAACAAAGAATCAGGATTCGGTTGCGCGGGTTTGATTACCGCGTGCTAGACCAGTCCGTGGCGGAAATCGTTGAGACCGTCCGTCGGAGCGGGGCGAAAATTGTGGGGCCGATTCCACTTCCTACGCGCATCGAGAAGTTTACGGTGCAGAGTGCCACGCATGCAGATAAGAAGGCTCGCGAGCAGTTCGAAATCAGAACGCACAAGCGTTTGATGGACATCATGGACGCGACTCCTGAAACCATGGATTCCCTGATGAAGTTGAACTTGGCCGCCGGCGTGGATGTCGAGATTAAGCTCTAGATGACTGACAAGGAACGTTACGCATGACGAACGGGTTGTTGGGGAAAAAACTGGGGATGACCCAGATCTTTGACGAGACGCGGTTTACGCCTGTAACCGTTATAGAGGCGGGTCCTTGCCGCGTGGTCACGATCAAGACAAAAGAGCGCGATGGGTATGAATCCGTCCAACTGTCTTTTGGCGAAGTGAAAGAACGCAAGCTGTCCAAGGCCGAGCTGGGGCATCTGAAGAAGACCGAGGCTCCAGCCACCCGTGTACTCAGAGAGTTTCAAAAAGTTGGCGAGGTGGCGGTAGGGCAATCCATCAAAGTCGATATCTTTAAAAAAGGCGACTGGGTGGATGTCATCGGTATTTCCAAGGGAAAGGGATTTCAGGGGGTGGTGAAGCGGCATCATTACGCCGGAGGTCCTGAATCTCACGGGTCCATGTTCCATCGCCATCCCGGTTCGATGGGGGCCAGTTCGTATCCTTCTCGTGTCTGGAAAGGGAAGACCTTGCCCGGGCACATGGGGGCTAAGCGGATTACGGTCCAGCGATTAAAAGTTATTGAATCCAGGCCTGATGAGAACTTGCTGTTCGTTCGAGGAGCAGTCCCTGGCGCTGCAAATGGACTGATTATGGTGAGAAAGTCGAAGAAGGGGTAGGGCATGCCCACGGTTGATGTCGTTGATTTGAAGAAACAGAAAGTCGGGTCCGTCGATCTTCCTGACGAAGTGTTTGGCTGTAAGCTGCACACGGCCTTAGTCCATGAAGCAGTGGTAATGCAGCGTGCCTGTGCGCGGCAGGGTACGGCATCGACATTGCGGCGAGGAGAAGTGGCGGGATCTGGGAAAAAGCCATGGAAGCAAAAGCATACTGGGCGGGCACGGGCAGGCTCGATCCGCTCTCCTGTATGGCGTCATGGCGGGTCGGTGTTTGGGCCGAAGCCGCGTGATTACTCCTACAGCATGCCAAAAAAGAAGTATCGTGCAGCGCTTCAAAGCGCGCTTTCGGCAAAGTTAGCCGACGGACAAGTGGTGATTGTGTCGAATCTGTCGTTGGACAAGCCAAAGACGAAATTGTTGGCCCAAGCACTGGCCAATTTGGGTGCCGGGACGTATGCCTTGATTGTGGCAGGTGCAGGGCATGCTGGATTGGCTCAAGCTGCGGGCAATCTTCCTAATGTATGTGTGGTGGGACCAGAAGGACTGAACGTCTACGACATTGTTCGAGCTGAATTGATTCTGATTCTTGAGCGCGAGTTGCTGCGGGTGAAGGAGGTCTGGGCATGAAGGCGGGCCCCCACAGCATTCTGCTGCAGCCGTTGCTGACGGAAAAGATCACGGCGATGCGGGAAAGCAACAACACCGTGGGTTTTCTCGTTCACCCGGATGCGAATCGTATCCAGATTAAGCAAGCGGTCGAAGCGTTGTTGAAAGTGAAGGTCGAGCGAGTGAACGTGATGAATGTTCGCGGGAAGGTAAAGCGCTTGGGGCGTTTCTCTGGTAAGCGATCGGATTGGAAAAAGGCCTTTGTCAAGCTCAAGCAAGGCGAGAAGTTGGAGCTCTACGAGAGCGCATAGAGGGACATTGCACCGGGCTGATCCCGGTGTGCTGGAAGGACGACTGTAGCATGGGGATCAGAGTATACAAGCCGAGGACACCGGGACGTCGCGGGATGACTGCGGTGACGACCGAAGAGCTGTCGAAGAAGAGGCCTGAAAAATCGCTCACGTCATTCCGTCGCAGTACCGGCGCCAGGAACAACGATGGGCGGACGACTGTACGGTTCCGTGGGGGTGGGCATAAACGGCTCTATCGAAAAATTGATTTTCGGCGCGACAAGATCGGAATCCCCGGGACCGTTGCTGCACTTGAATACGATCCCAATCGGTCAGCACGGATTGCCTTGGTGCACTATAAGGATGGCGAGAAGCGTTATATCCTGGCCCCTGTTGGCTTAAAAGTCGGAGATGTGGTGCAGTCCGG
>DASVEA010000272.1:0-3309 GCA_036380815.1 Nitrospiraceae bacterium | reverse complement strand
GACGATGAACCACCCTCTGACGGTAGACCTATCAGCCGTGACCTATGTTGATTCAGATGGGAAGGATCTGCTGAAGAAGATTCACCAGCAGGGGGCCAAGCTCGTTGCCTCCGGCTGTCTGACAAGCTGTATCGTGAATGAGATTGTGCACGTTGCTCGAAGGGGTGAACGTGCGAAGTGAATGGATGATTCCTGAAGAACGTTTGATGGCAAACATGACGACACACAATCGAGTACACAGCCTCACGTACAGTATGCTCGGTTTTCTGTTCGTTCTCGGCCTTACCGGACTACCTGGCTGCAAGCAGGAAGCGGCCTCCACGCCGGCTCGTCCCATCACGGAGGTGCCGGTGGTCACGGTGTCGTCTGTCACGATGCCGGACGAACCGGAGTTCATCGGTCAGACCGAAGCGTCTCGACCGGTCGAAATCCGCTCCCAGGTGACGGGTATCCTCAAAGAGCGGTTTTTTACTGAGGGGCGTGACGTCAAGCGAGGCGATCGGCTCTATCAAATCGATCCGATTCCGTTCAAAGCGGCTATGAGCAGCGCCAACGCGAGGGTGGCGCAGGCAGAGGCAAAGCTGGTGCAGGCCAAGCAAAATTTTGCTCGCGTGAAACCGCTGCTGGCGGATCAGGCCGTCAGCCAAAAAGATGTGGACGATGCGGTAGCGGAGGAAATGGCCGCCAAGGCGGCGCTGGAGGCAGCCAAGGGCGATCAGATGAAAGCCAAGTTCGATCTCGACAACGCGCTCATCACAGCGCCTATCAGCGGTCGGATCGAGCGGAGTCGGCTCTACGAAGGGCGCCTCATCTCCGCGCAGACCGATCTACTGACCACGATCCACCAGTTAGATCCCATGTATGTGAACGCGAGTGCCCCGGAAACGTTTGTCCTCAAACGTTTCCGGGTCCGCGCGACTCATCGGATCCAGGGCGCGACACTCTACGAACTGCGCGGAGTCATCACATTTGCGGACGGTAGTAACTATTCCCAAGAAGGCAAGTTTGATTTGCTCGAAGTCGGCGTGCGCTCGGCCACCGGCACCAGGGACTTTCGCGTGATCTTCCCTAATCCTGATAGCGTCCTGTTCCCGGGACAGTTCGTGAAAGTCCGAATTTTGGGCGCTGTGAGAACCGGTGTCATCCTGGTCCCCCAGAGCGCCGTCCAGCAGGGGCCCAAGGGACCCATCGTCTTTGTCGTTGGGGATGATAATAAGGTGGAGATCCGCCCAGTTCGGGCCACGACCTGGCGCGGCAGTCAGTGGTCCATCGAAGACGGGTTACACGAGGGAGAGCGTGTGGTTATTGCGGGATTCCACATGATCGCACCGGGTGCGCCGGTGAAAACCGTTCCGTATAATCAATCCACCCCAGTCGCTTCCGGCCAGCCGGCAGATGCGAAGCCGGAGCAGGCAAAATGATCCCGCATTTTTTTATCGATCGCCCGATCTTCGCGTCGGTCCTGTCCATCGTGATTGTCGTCCTGGGGTTGGTCTCCTTACAAGGCTTGCCTATCGCCCAGTTTCCGGAAATCACGCCGCCCGTCATCCAGATCGACGCGGACTATCCAGGCGCGAGCGCGGAAGTCATCGCAAATTCAGTCGCGCGCCCGATCGAAGTGCAGCTTCCCGGCATCGACAACCTTCTCTACTACGATTCCACCAGCACCAATGACGGGCACATGACAATCAAGCTCACATTCGAGATCGGGACGAACGTGGACATCGCGCAGGTACAGACCCAGAACCGCCAGAAGCTGGCGGAGCCCCAGTTGCCGCCCGAAGTTGTCCGCCAAGGCATTTCAGTCAAGAAAGTGTCGCCGGACCTGCTGGCGGTCGTCGCGCTCAGTTCCAGCGACCCCACGAAAGATACGGTCTTCGTCTCCAACTACGCGCTCCTCAACGTAATCGATAATCTCAAACGATTGCGTGGTGTCGGAGACGCAGTGGTCTTCGGCGGACAGAATTACTCGATGCGCCTGATCCTGGATCCGACCAGGATGGCGCAACTCAGCCTCACCCCCACCGACATTGCCAATGTTGTCCGCGAACAAAATCGGGACTTTCCAGCTGGGACGATCGGGCGAGAACCGGCGCCAAGAGGCACCGAACTGACGATCCCGGTGATCACACAAGGCCGTCTCACGGACGTGAAGGATTTCGAGGAAATGATCGTCCGGGCGCTCCCCGACGGGTCGATGATCCGCTTGAAAGATGTAGCCAAGATCGAACTGGGCGCTCAATCCTATAGTCTCGAGGGTCGGTGGAACGGCAAACCCAATGTGTTTCTCTTGACCTTCCTGGCGCCAGGCGCCAATGCCCTCGACACGGTGAAGCGAGTTCGGAAGGAAATGGAGGTGGTATCGAAGAGCTTCCCGCCCGGGGTCTCGTACGATATTCCGTACGATACGACCAAATTTATCGAAGTGTCCATCCAAGAAGTGGTCAAGACGCTGACGGAAGCGATGGTGCTGGTCATCCTCGTCGTGTATCTGTTCCTCCAAAGTTGGCGCGCGACGCTGATCCCAGGCGTGGCTGTACCGGTCTCCCTCATCGGTACCTTTGCCGGCATGCAGGCACTCGGCTTTTCAATCAACACCCTTACCCTCTTTGGGATGGTCCTTGCCATCGGGATGGTGGTCGACGACGCCATTGTGGTGGTGGAGAACGTCGAGCGTCACATAGGAGAGGGACTCTCGCCGAAAGATGCCGCCAAGAAGGCGATGGATGAGGTGAGCGGACCGGTGATCGCGATCGTGCTTGTGCTCTGCGCCGTGTTCGTGCCGGTGGGTTTCTTGGGTGGGATTACCGGAGAGCTCTACAAGCAATTTGCCATCACCATCGCCATCTCCGTCATCATCTCCGGGATCACTGCCCTCACGCTGAGTCCGGCCCTTTGTTCCTTGGTACTGAAGCCTGGCCATAGCCAGCGGAGAGGTTTTTTCGGTGCTTTCAATCGATTTTTCGGTTGGACGCAGGCTCGCTATACGGCCGTCGTGGGGGCGATCCTCAACCGCTCGGTCTTATCCTTGGTGCTCTTCGGCATCATCGGCCTCTTCGCCGTCGGGTTATTCAAGACGATTCCCTCCAGCTTCTTGCCGGAGGAAGATCAGGGCTACTTCATCACGATCGTCCAGCTGCCGGACGGTGCGTCGAAGCAACGGACTGATGTAGTGCTGAGTAAAATTGAAAACTACTTTCTCTCGGTTCCCGCGATCCATTCGACCGATGCGTTGGCCGGCCAGAACTTTGTCTTCGGGACCAGAGGGCCGAATTCGGCGACGATGTTTCTGCCCTTGCATCACTGGGA
>DASVEA010000271.1:0-6582 GCA_036380815.1 Nitrospiraceae bacterium | reverse complement strand
TTTTGCAGGATTCTGCTCGATCGATTTCTCGTTTTGGCGTTTTGTCGCCGGCCGATGAACAGAAGCACGGGATTTGACTTGCTTTGATCGTGAACTCGGAAATCTGTTCCGGTGCTGCACAGGCACGAATTATAACGGCGTCCGCCTCCCAGTCGCGGGAGACGGACGCCGTTGTCTTAGTTACTTATGTCGAGAGCCTTACCTGCTAGACATCGTAATACAGGACATACTCGTATGGATGCGGTCGCAACCTCATAGCATCGACTTCCTTGCTGCGTTTGTAGCGGATCCAAGCCTCGATCAGGTCCTTGCTGAAGACCCCGCCCTTGAGCAGAAAATGATGGTCCTGTTCGAGGTTGCGCAATGCTTCGTCGAGACTTCCCGGCAGCGTGCGGATTTTTGCCGCTTCCTCCGGCTCGAGGTCGTACAGATCCTTCTCAGCCGGTTCACCCGGATTAATCTTATTCTCGATCCCGTCCAACCCTGCCATGAGCATGGCAGAAAAAGCGAGGTAGGGGTTCGCGGTCGGGTCAGGAAAGCGCACCTCGATCCGCTTGGCTTTCGGGCTCGGTGAGTACATGGGAATCCGGATACCTGCCGATCGGTTCCGGCTGGAATAGGCCAGGAGAACCGGCGCTTCGAACCCCGGGGTCAGCCGCTTGTAGGAGTTTGTCGTGGGATTCGTAAATGCCGCCAGGGCCGGCGCGTGCTTCAGGATGCCGCCGATATAGTAGAGACAGAGTTGCGAGATGCCGGCATATTCCTTTCCCGCAAACAGTGGCGTCCCCTCTTTCCAGATGCTCTGGTGCGTATGCATGCCGGTACCGTTGTCCCCGAAGATCGGCTTGGGCATGAAGGTGGCGGTTTTGCCATGCCGGCGGGCCACGTTCTTGACTATGTACTTGTACATCATCAATTTGTCTGCCGTCTTGACCAGCGAGTCGAAGCGGATATCGATCTCTGCCTGGCCCGCCGTCGCCGTCTCGTGGTGGTGCTTCTCAATGGAAATCCCGACCTTTTGCATCTCCAGGACCATCTCGCTACGGATATCCTGTTGCGTATCGGTCGGCGGGACCGGGAAGTAGCCTTCCTTGTGACGGATCTTTCCGCCCAAGTTGTGGCCTTCCTGCCCGATGTTCCAGGCGCCTTCTTCGGAATCGATGAAGTAGTAACCACTGTTGCCCGTTTGATCGTAACGAACATGATCGAAGATGAAGAACTCCGCTTCCGGCCCCCAGTAGGAGGTATCGCCGATCTTCGTGCTCTGGAGATATTTTTCCGCTTTCTGCGCCACGAACCGCGAATCACGATCATAGGGCTCGCGCGTAATCGGATCGACAACGTTGCCGACGAGGCTCAGTGTCGGGACCGCACAGAACGGATCGATACAGACCTCGGACGAATCGGGAATCATCAGCAGATCACTGTCGTTGATCGCTTTCCAGCCCCGGATCGACGAACCGTCCAACCCGGACCCGTCCTTGAACAGCCCTTCAGTCAGCTCTTCCACAGGAATCGAGAAGTGTTGCCAGGTTCCGATCAGGTCTACAAACTTCAAGTCCACCATCTGGACTTTATGCTTCTTCGCAAACTCCAATACCTCGCGGGGATTCATTCAAACTCCTTTCAGGTCCAATTATGCTGCTGATACAGTTGAGACGCCCTCTGACCCAGCAATCTGCCGGTCTATGAACTGATCGATATCCTTCTGGATGGTCGCGCGGATGGCCTCCAGGCGAGCGTGGTCCTTGATCTTGGCTCCCTGCTGGTCCGTCACGTAGATCACGTCAGCCACCTGATCGAGCTCGTCCCTCAGCGAGATCCGGGCTGCATGGACTGACAGGCCTAGCTGAAAAATGCTGCGGGCGATGGCGTACAACAATCCCTGTGTATCGTCGGCAAACACATCGATGATCGTGGACCGGTCACATGTCTCGTTATCGATCTGCACCTCGGTCGCCTGGCGGCTGGTGGGCAGCCGGCGACCGGAGGGCAGGCGGGTGTTTCGGCTCATCAATCGCTCGACCTCCTCCTCGCCCTTCAACACCCGAACGATAGTCTCGGCTACGGAAGCCCGGCGCTCGACCGGGGGAACCCCGGCATAATCCGGGTCGGACACCTGGAAGGTGTCCACCACGACCCCATCATGCCGGGTGATGATCTGTGCGTCCAGAATCTGAAGCCCCAGGGCCGTCATGACCCCGGCTATCTTGGAGAAAATGCCGGGGGTCAGGCTATCGTGGGTAATCACCGTGTACTCGCAGATACCCCGTTCCTCGTTGAAGTCCTCCTCGACCAGCACTTCTCCTGCCTGCAGCCTTCCGAGCGCCCCCAGATGGACTGCGATCCGCTTCGGAGACGTCCCATGCAGATAGCGCAGAGGAAACTGGCTCAGCTGCGATTCGATCCAGTCGAGCCCCCCGGCCACTGCATCCGTGCACTCTCGCGCCACCTCGCCGGCTAATTGCTTGAGGCGGTCCGAACCAGCCGTCTCATCCTGCTCACCCGACACCTCCGGCAACGCGCGCAAATAGAGTTCGATGAGCAAGGACTCCTTCCACTTGCTAAGGACGCCAGGCCCCACCGCCGAGATATCAGCTGCGGTCAGGACCAACAGCTTGCGGAGGGTTTCCGGCGTCCCCACCGCCCTGACGAAGCTCAAGAGGACCTTCTTGTCATAAGGATCTCGCTGGAAGGCCGTCTGAGACATCAGCAGATGCTTGTGCACGAGAAAGACCAGCGTCCTCGTCTCTTGCTCGTCACACCCCAGCCGCACCGCCGTCTCTTCCGCGATCTCCTTGCCCACTTCGCAGTGATCTTCTTTCCGCCCCTTCCCCATATCATGCAACAGTACCGCCAGGTGCAAGAGGTCCTTCCGCTTGATCTCCTGGCAGACTTTCCCGATGAAGCCAGGCTCCTCGGCGAGCGTTTCGGCCTTGGCCACCGCTAGTAGAGTATGGTGATCCACTGTGTACTTGTGAGACTGGTTGAACTGCATCAGGCCTCGGACCCTGGCAAAGACCGGAATGAGCTTCTCCAGCAGATGGGCGCGATGCATCACTTCAAGTGTGCCGGCCACCGCTCCCGGTCCGGCGAGTATCTTCATAAAGACCCGGCTGACCTCAGGGGTCCGGAAGGCCTCATCCGACACGCTATCCATGTGGCTGTGTATCTCGTCCAGCAGGTCGGTGTCGATCTTGAGGCGTCGGGACCCTGCCAGCTCGAACATCCGGAGGAGCAAGTCCGGACTATCCAGGACCCGAGCCCGCAGCTCAGAGGGAACAGTCAGCTGGCGGCCGGTCACCTCGAAATAGCCGTCCACCCTGGCGGCCGGCAGGACGGGAGTCGATCGGCGCCTCGCAGACACCGCAAGACAACGGTCCAAAAACCGGACCAAGGTCTCGTGGAGTCCCATCGTTTGCTGGTAATACTGTTGCATGAACTGCTCGACCCCCAGGAGGTGGGAGCGATCCTTGAATCCGTATAGGGAAGCCAGCCTGACTTGTTCGTCGAATGTCAGAATCTCCTGCGCCCTCCCGGCTTCGAAGTGTAGAAAGGCCCGGATGCGCCACAGAAAATCCCTGGCCTCTGTCAGCGAGAGAAGATCCTGTCTGGAGAGGAGGCCGCGATCCGCCAAGTCCTGCAGCGTAGCGGCCTTGTATCTGGCCATGCCGGCCCACCGGAACAGATGGAAGTCCCGCAGCCCTCCTTTGCTCCTCTTGACATTGGGCTCCAGCAGATAAACGGTCTCTCCGAACTTCTCATACTCACGGCGGCGCTCCTCTATTTTTTGTTCAATAAAACGTCCCGCCCCACGCCCGACTACCTCCCGAGAATACCGGCGATGGAACTCCTGGAACAGGTACGGGCTTCCGGCCAAAAGCCTGGCCGACATCATCGAGGTACGGATCGAAAGGTCTGTCGGGGCCAATTCGATGCAATCTTGAAGCGTCCGCATGCAGTAGCCGACCTGGAAGCCTAGATCCCACAGATGGCGCAGCACCTGACGAAACAGAGCCTGCGACACTTCCCCCCCATCCTCGCGATAGAGGAACATGATGTCGATGTCTGAATGGGGAGCCAACTCACGGTGGCCGTAGCCGCCCAACGCCACCAGGCAACAGTACTGGGCCCCCGCGACCTGTGCCTCCTCCCCGGCCTCCCTCATGGCGTTCTTGTACCGGCCGATGATCAACCCGTCCACGAACTCCGTCAGGGCCGCCATGACTTCGGCCCCCGAGACCCCTCCCAACAAACGCTGCCCGAGCGCCTTCCGGTACTCAGTCAGGGCGGAGGCCGGCTCAACCTCCGCCCTGCGCATGAGCCCGGACAGCGACTCGCTCTCTGGCGTCATCGTCACAGTGCGCTTTCTCCCGTCTCGCCGGTCCTGATCCGCACCACGGAGCTGAGATCCGATACGAAGATCTTCCCGTCCCCGACACTGCCGGTCTTCGCGGTGCGCGTAATGGTTTCGACCACGCGCGCCACCAGGTTATCCGTGACGAACACTTCGATCTTCACCTTGGGCACAAAGTCGGTCGTGTACTCGGCACCCCGGTAGGTCTCCTTACTCCCCTTCTGGCGCCCGAATCCTTTGACTTCCGTGACCGTCATCCCATGCACACCCATTTCCAGCAACGCATCCTTGACTTCATCCAACTTGAATGGCTTGATGATGGCTTCAATCATCTTCATGTCGATGCCTCCCTACCTGGCTCACCCGAGGACGCTGATCGTACAGCGTCACGGGGGTCGCCGGCACGATCGTTTAGTCAATCGTGTCATGGTCCGTTTAGGAACCTGAATCATGCGTGAAGAACAACTGAGAATGCTGTCTGGCTGTGGCACCGAACCCTACTTGGAAAGAAGGGTTCGGTCACTCTTGCTTTACGAATAGGCCTTTTCGTCATGTTGACTGAGATCCAAGCCCAATCGCTCGTCTTCTTCACTCGCACGCAGACCAGTTATTCCAGCGACTATCGCCAGAATGATTAAGGTCCCTACAAACGCGAATGCCACGGAAATCAGTACGGCTATCAATTGTATACCCAATTGTCCCGGATTACCAAAGAACAGCCCGTCGGCCCCTGCTGAATTCACCGCCTTCGACGCAAAAAGACCAGTCGCCAGCGCGCCCCAAATGCCTCCGATCCCGTGAACGCCGAACGCGTCGAGGGCGTCATCATAGCCAAACAAGGGCTTCAACATCACCGCCGTATAACATAATACACCCGCTCCAATCCCGATCCAAATCGACGAGATCGGGCCGACGAACCCCGACGCAGGCGTGATGGCCACCAATCCCGCCACCGCCCCGCTGGCCGTGCCCAGGGCCGACGGTTTGCCTCGATAAATCCACTCTGCAATCATCCAGGCTAGCGCCGCGGCAGCCGTCGCCGTATTGGTGGCGGTAAAGGTGCTGGTCGCCAGTTCACCGGCGCCCAACGCACTGCCGGCATTGAACCCAAACCATCCAAACCAGAGTAAGGCCACGCCCGTAACGGTCATGGGCAAATTGTGCGGATGCATTGAATCCTTGCCATGCCCCAATCGCTTCTTTACCACGAGGGCGCAAGCCAACCCCGCTACGCCGGAACTGATATGGACGACCGTCCCGCCGGCGAAGTCCAACGCCCCGAGGTTTCTGATCCATCCCCCGACTCCCCACACCCAGTGTGCGAGCGGATCGTAAATGAAGGTCGCCCAGAGCAGCGTGAACAGGATAAACCCGCTGAACTTCATCCGTTCGGCATAGGCGCCGGTGATGAGCGCCGGCGTAATCACCGCAAACATCATCTGGAACAGCATGAAGGCCTGGTGCGGTATGGTTGCAGCATAATCGGCATTGGGCGCGGTCCCCACGCCATTGAGACCGAACCAATCTAGGTTACCGATGAAATGGCCTATGTCGGGCCCGAAGGCGAGGGAGTAACCCCACAGTACCCACTGGATACTGATCAGACAGAGGACCACAAAGCTCTGCATGATCGTCCCCAACGCATTCTTGGAACGCGTCATCCCTCCATAGAACAGCGCAACGCCCGGCGCGGTCATGAGCAACACCAGAGCCGTCGACACCAACACCCATGCCGTATCGCCGGTATCGATCTTCGGCGGTGCGGGAGCGGCTGCCGCCTCCGGAGCAGCAGCCGGCGCCTCTGGAGCCGGCGCCGCTGGGGCCTGCGCACCGGCATCTTGCACGTACAGAGCAGTCCACCCTGCCAACATGGCAAGGCAGAGAAGGACCGGCAGAATCTTCTTTATACTGGTCATATGCGATAACATCATTGCATCCTTTCATCCCCTAGTTCGGGACGAGGTTGTCAATAAAGACCGTTGAAATGTTCTGAGCGACTCCCCATGGTTACCTCACGCCGCCCCTTCCGACTACGCTAAGAACGGGCTGTTTCCCCGCACCTGTCTGCTGACGCAGGCAAGCGCTCGGCCTGCGCCGAGTCGAAATCGGTCTTGATAAATGTATATTTCTGCGCGAAGTCCCCAGGCTGTGCTCCAGCCACTCCTCGGAGCACGGTCCGAGGCATTGCAGGCGCACGGTAGACGGCATGAGCACTGCTCCTTATT
>DASVEA010000270.1:0-3958 GCA_036380815.1 Nitrospiraceae bacterium | reverse complement strand
TAACGGTGCTAGCGGCGCTGGATGAGGACATGGCGGAATGGCTCTTCGATCTTCTCGCGGAGGCATCCTGCTCCGTGCTCATAGATGGGCCGGCCGATGACAAATTGTCCTATGCCATTATGGCGGCATTGGAACTTCCTCTCCAAGCAAATCTGGTCCATCCACTCAAGTTGAAGATCGACCCGGTTGCGACAGCGGATCTGTTGCATCGACATCTCCGGCTCTCTGCCGGGACGGTAGTGCGTGTGGAGTCGCGCCTATTGACCGATTCGACGCTGGAGCCGCTCAGCCTCCAGGGTTTGAATGATCATTTGAGTACGGTGGCGGATTCCCAGCGGGCCACTACAATTGCCGCTCGGCTTTATCCGCCAGTCGAGAGTACCGCTTTTCTCTTCTTTGAGTTGATCGGTGTGCCGGACTCTGGACTGCCCGATTCGCTGGAGGACCGGCATCGTCGGGCTCTCCTTGAAGGCCTCGTGGCGCAGTGTCCTGAGTTAGCGCTGGCTCCCGATATGATCGAGGCACCGGTCTACGCCGCCTATGCCATTTTCGATGCGCAGAATGCTGTGCGGCTCCATCGGCTCGCGGATGAGACCGCGGCAGTCTGGCGCGATTTGGACCCGCTCGTCCGTGCCCGCACGATCGTGCATCTCCATACGCAATGCGGGAACGGCGTGTACATGCCGGTCTGGACCGATCTGTTTGATCCCGAACTTCCTGAAGACCATGGTCCCGTATGGACTTCTCCTGATGTGTGGATCTTCACGGCCGATTTGCCCATTGAATGGCCTGGAGAAATGCTGACCAATCGGCTGCTCGCCGAAGGCTGCACCAGGTTTGAAAACCACATCGTCGAAACTCCAGAGAATTAACCATCGTCTTGTTCCTTTCGGCGCTTCGCCATGTTGAGGATGCGGCGCTGCTCCGTTTGCCTCGACTATGCGGATTAATGTCGGACAGGCCTCAGGTAGAAACCGGGCAATTCGTCGATTTTTTTGACGACTTATCCTATGCTGGGTCTGGTTAGATAGGGAGCAATCATGGCTCAGCAGCAGTCTTCGGGCGGTATCATTTCCGGCGCAATCACCTTCCTTGGCCTTGGACTCGTGTGGGTGGCAGTGGCTGCCAATTTCCCTTCACAAGAAGAGTTGTCTTCTGCTGCGCTGTCTGCTGAAACTCGTCAGGCAGCTCGTTCTTCGTCTTCCCTGTCTGCGCCACCCACGCTGGACTTAACCATTCCCACCTCTCCTCCGCTGCCTTCAGAGGCAGCAAGGTCAATGCCGGATGATGATCGGTCGTCTGACTCAAGTGTTGAAGCTCCGGTTGTGACGCGGTTGGATCCTCTTACGCTGCAGGCTACCAGGCTGCAGTGCGAAGCGGACATAGAACAATTATGCCCCGACTCTCCGGACGGTTCTGCCCGCACGCGTTGTTTGCAACAGCGTGCCAAACAACTTCCGCCGCTGTGCCAAAGCCAGTTGCACGAGCGGTTTGTGAAGTGGAAGGAAGATCGAAGTCGATTGATGGCGGCGTGCAACGAGGATGTCAAACGATTCTGCAGAGCAGTCAAACCTGGGAGCGGGCAGATTCTCGAGTGCCTCCAATCGCATGGCCAGGAGGTCTCCGACCGATGCTACCAGACCCTTCCGAAGGGCACGCTCTTCTTCAAATAGTCAGTTGGGCGTTAGCGAGCGGTGTTCTAGCAGGATGCTGAAAAAGTCCGCCAGCGGCGTTCTCGCATCGTTCAGACCCTCAACGTACCCCAGAGGGTACGTCTCGGCCCTTCACTCGCTGCGGCCTTGCTGGACGGCCTTTTTGAGCATCCTGCTGGAATGCTCACCTGTGTGCCACATGTCCTGACCATCGAAATTCCAGCGTGTCAGAATTGGTTTTCTGCACCTACTTCCTTGCGGAGAGTAGACAGAACGTCAGCTTCACGCCCGCCACCTCGATCTGGTCCCCATCCTTCAGGTCCTGCTGTCCCACAACATCCGTGCCATTGACGCGCAGAGATTTCGCGCCCTGAGAAGGGCTGATGGAGTAGCTGTGGCCTCGTCGGGCGATCATCGCCGCAGATTTTGGGGCAAACCAACCGGTCAACCGAATGACCGCGCCGTCTTGTGACCCAATGACATTCACCTGTTTGGTGAGTGGGTATTCCGAGCGATCAGTTTTTCCAGCAACAGTCAGGACCTTGGCAGTGAGCATCGGTCCGTCGGGTGTACGGTCCGTTCTTCTGAGCACCGTGGTTCGATCCAGATCGACAAATGGAGACGGCGCCGCCGTATTGGATGTCGTATTCTCTTGGAAGACGAGCCGGTGTTGGCCAATGGTGATCACGTCCGCGTCACGAAGTTGGTGGCGCGTGACCGGCAGGCCATTGAGAGCGGTGCCGTTGGTGCTTTTCAAGTCTTCGAGAAAGAAGACGGCCTGAACCTTCACAATCCGCGCATGATGCCCCGAGACAGCGGAATCTTCGATCACGAGGGCATTGTCGGCCTTCCGGCCGATCGTCAAAGTCTCAAGGGTCAGTTCGATTTGCCGCGCGCCTTGTCCGTGAAGTTTGACGAGGAGTGTGGCTGGTTGTGGCAGAGTCTCAGGCATGGTGTTCCTCCTGTGCAAGGTCCCGGTGATTCGTTACGCGACGAATCGCTTTTTCAGCCGCTCCCACAGTCCGGCTTGAAGTTCATCCCGTAGGGCTACGACGATCACGGTTGTGTTATCGTCGCCGCCGGCTTCATTCGCCATGACGATGAGGCGATCGGACATGATAGGAAGGTCTTCCGATCCACTGAGGATGTGTAGAATGTCGTTCGGATGGACACCGCGGGTAAGTCCGTCTGAGCATAACAAGAGCATGTCTCCGCTCTGAACCGGAAACTCCGTCAGTTCCACATCGACGCTGCTCTCAACGCCGAGGGCTTTAGTGACGATGTTCCTGCGGGAGGAGCGTTTGGCGTCTTCTTCAGTGATGAGCCCCTTGAGGATCTGTTCGGCGACCCAGGAGTGGTCTGTGGTGAGCGCTTGGATTGTCCCGTTTCGAACGAGATAGAGCCGGCTGTCTCCGACATGGGCGATGGCGAGCACCTCTTCACGAAGCAGTGCGGCGACCACGGTAGTACCCATCCCGGCATAGTCAGGCCTGCTCCATGACTCGCGATGAACGACATCGTTCGCTGCACGAATCGCGCTAGCAAGACGATTGGCCGGTGCAGACACCGTGGCATTGAAGGGGCCGATCAGCGGCAGGTCTGCGTTCAGGGCTGCCTCAGCCAGATGCGCCTGTATTGCTTCGACTGCGAGGGTGCTGGCAATCTCGCCGGCGTTGCCGCCGCCCATACCGTCACAGACGACATAGAGTCCGCGCGGAGGGTCGGCCACAAAGCGATCCTCGTTATGGGGCCGTTTAAGACCGGTATCGGATTTGGCGCTATGCAATCGTTCGAAGGCCAGACGACACCTCCCTCACGCCGCGAGACCCTGCAGACAGGCACGGAGCTCGTCCGCAAATTCCTCCGCGCGCCGATAGCGGTGAGGCAACTCTTTCTGTAACGCGCGATCCACGATCTCCTGCACCATCGGGGGAAGATCCGGCCTCAGGGTCTGAATGGCGGGATGCGGATGATGAGCGATGCTGAACAGCACGGCCGACAAGTTGTCGGCGGTGAACGGCAGCTGCCCCGTGAGGAGTTCGAACAGCACGACGCCGAGTGAAAAGATGTCCGACCGACCGTCTACTTTCTTGCCCGCGATTTGTTCCGGTGACATGTATGTCGGCGTGCCCAACACGATATCCGCATGTGACTTGCTGCTCGATGCCATCTTCGCAATACCGAAATCCATGACTTTCACGACGCGCTCCTTCGTGAGCATGATGTTAGCCGGCTTGATGTCGCGATGGACGACGCCTTGTTGATGGGCATAGTCCAGGGCGTCTGCGACGGTGGCCACAGTCAGG
>DASVEA010000269.1:0-3217 GCA_036380815.1 Nitrospiraceae bacterium | reverse complement strand
CCCCGAGAACAGGTGTCTTCGCCGTATGGGGCGGCCCCAACTTCTCCGTCACTTCGTCTTGCGTGAGTCGATCCACGCCCTTCTTGAAATAGCCGTCACGCCACGGACCTCCGCAGGCGAGCATCGTCCCTGCGAGGAGGAGCATCCCGACCGTGCAGAGGTGCTGACGCACTCGTCTCATGACTTGGACTGGTCCTTGAACTCTCGTATGCGCTTCACGCGACAATAGAGCGCATAGCCTTGGGCCAACATGCCGGTGGCCAGCAAACCCAACGCCGTCTGCAGCCACCGTGCTCCTGTGTCTTCCAGTCCATAGATCCCGATGACGAACCCGAGCGCAATCGCCACGATCCCCACGAATCGCGCGGTCATCCCGTTCATGCGCCGGTTGATGGACCCCGGCTCGTTGTGCATCGCCATAGGGGGTACGCTACACTGGATGGCGCTGCCGGTTCAACACCGCTTCGCGCAAACGTTTTTGGCACCCAGCTCCAGCGAGACCGCCTCGTCTGCACGCCCTAATTTCCCCAAGGAATTGGCAAGGTCCTCCAGCGTCTTCGCGACCTCTGGATGGCCTTCTCCAGCACCACTTTCGAATCGCCTAGCAGTCTGCGGAAAAACCTTTTCGGCACAGCAGAGCTTCAATGGCCAGCATGACTGGGGAAAAATGAACCCACCCCTGCAGGATGCTCAAAAAGACCGCTCAGCAAGGCCGCAGTGAGCGAAGAGGCGAGGCGTACACTTCGGTACGTTGAGCCTCTGAGCGATGCGAGAACGACGCTGGCGGACTTTTTCAGCATCCTGCTAGGTCAACCAGGTCCATTGCGAGAAGGTGGCAGCCTGCCCGACTCTCCGTCTCTCTGCATCCACGACATTCCAGATGAGGGCGTTCTCGACGAGAAAGCGGCGTCCTGTTGAGGCAATTCTCACGCCTTGATAGGTGTCGAGATAGCCGCGTGTTCTGGCTTGCTCCAACATCCATTCGCGTTCGGCCCGATTCGTCGGCTCTGCCGTCAGCCGCGACGGTGTCCGCGTCAGGTCCTCCCAGGTCATTTCCCATAGCTCCAACGCGACCTGATTGCCGTAATTGATGAGAGGGTCCTCCTCCATCCCGTGGGAGACGACGACAAAGGGAGACCGGAAGAGCGCGTGGGCCTGATAGTCCGGATCGCCCACTCGTTCGAGCAGTTCACGCCCGGTCCAGTGACGGAAACTGTTGAGGAGCAGTTGCGACCACTCTATGACGGCGGGATTGGTCCATATCTGAGAAGTCACGGCACAATCCTCTGGTGGAGCCGCAGGGAAGGGGCCTCGCACCCACCGACCAGCAAGA
Organism: Nitrospiraceae bacterium; assembly: GCA_036380815.1. Lineage (GTDB taxonomy): Bacteria > Nitrospirota > Nitrospiria > Nitrospirales > Nitrospiraceae > Palsa-1315. The sequence goes on along the minus strand of DASVEA010000269.1, from coordinate 1,884 downwards.
TGTTGAAAAAGTCTGCCAGCGTCATGGAGGGTTACGGCTCAGGCCAAGGCTGAGATGAAGGTGGTCAATTCTTCGCTCAACCTTGACCTCGGCCTCAGCCTCAGGCTGCCTCACTCGCTTCGGCCTTGCTTGGTACAAGGCGCGTTTCGGCGCGCAGGGGTTGGGCGGGTGAGAAGGCTGGCCTTTTGAACATCCTGCTAGGCGGGTGGTACCACGTCCGTTCGGTCAACGCAAGAATATGGTGAGCACTCTTGTACAGACCATAGGAGGACTCTGTATAATGTGGCCTCCTCTCGAATGAACCCTTTTGAGTGTGACCGATCATTGAGGAGTCACCATGGCCGCTCAGACCCTCTTCGAAAAAATCTGGGAGTCCCACGTCGTCCGCGCAGAGCCTGATGGGACCACCCTGCTCTATATCGATCGTCAGCTGGTCCACGAAGTGACATCGCCGCAGGCATTTGAAGGACTCAAGCTCTCGGGCCGCCGGCCTCGACGTCCAGGTGCCACGTTGGCGGTGCCGGATCATAACGTCCCAACCACCGACCGGACCGCGGGCATCGCCGATCCCCTCAGTGCGAAACAGATCCAGACGCTGGAGGAGAATTGCCGAGACTTCGGCATCATGCTCTTCGGCATGAACGACATCCGCCAAGGCGTAGTACACGTGATTGGACCCGAACAGGGCTTTACCCTGCCGGGGACGACCATCGTGTGCGGCGATTCGCACACTTCGACACATGGAGCGTTCGGCGCGTTGGCCTTCGGCATCGGGACCAGCGAAGTGGAGCATGTGCTAGCCACCCAGTGTTTGGTGCAGAAACGGCCCAAGACCATGGAGATTCGCGTGGACGGCATGCTCTCGGGTCGGTGCTCGGCGAAGGACGTCATTCTGGCAATCATCGGAAAGATTGGAACAGCCGGCGGAACCGGCTATGTCATCGAGTACACGGGCTCGGCGATCCACGCCCTCAGCATGGAAGGGCGCATGACACTCTGCAACATGTCGATCGAGGGCGGCGCACGCGCCGGGATGGTTGCACCAGACGAGAACACCATCGCCTATATCAAAGGACGTCCCTTGGCACCGAAGGGAGCGCTGTTCCAGCAGGCCGTGCAAGCGTGGCAGTACCTCAAGACCGATGCGGACGCGACGTACGATAAGACCGTCGCGATGCGGGCCGAGGATATCGCGCCACAAGTCAGCTGGGGCACGAGCCCCGGGATGGTGACTGGAATCGATCAACGAGTGCCGGATCCACGTACGATCACCGACGAGAACCAGCGCCAGGCTACTGCGCGGGCGTTGGAATACATGGGCCTCATTCCGAACATGCCCATGACAGATATCAAGATCGATACGGTCTTCATCGGATCCTGCACCAATTCTCGCATCGAGGATCTTCGCCTGGCCGCGAGCCTGGCGAAGGGGAAACATGTCGCGAAGACCGTTCATGCGATGGTCGTACCCGGTTCTGGTCTCGTAAAACAGCAAGCCGAACAGGAAGGGCTCGACCGCCTGTTTAAAGAAGCGGGATTCGAGTGGCGGGAAGCCGGCTGCAGTATGTGCCTGGCGATGAATGCCGACGTACTTCAGCCCGGAGAGCGCTGCGCCTCGACCAGCAATCGAAATTTCGAAGGACGACAGGGAGCCGGAGGCCGGACCCATCTCGTATCCCCGGCGATGGCAGTAGCCGCGGCGGTCGAAGGCCATTTCGTCGACATCAGGAAGTGGGTGTGAGATGCGTCAGATGTGAGGGGATTGACGAACGATTGCAACAGATCGCTCACGCCTTACGCCTCGCGTTTCACGCCTAAAAAGGAATATTGTGGAATCTTTCACGACACTCACCGGATTGGTCGCGCCACTGGACCGCGTCAATG
>DASVEA010000268.1:0-2227 GCA_036380815.1 Nitrospiraceae bacterium | reverse complement strand
GCTGACAATATGGCAAGGATTTGTTCACAAGCATGCCTATTGACCCAGCAGGATGCTGAAAAAGTCCGCCAGGCCGTCTTGTTCATTTGGTCTATTCGGTCAGTCACGTTTATTCGGTCTGTTCGGTCTGTCACGTGTGTTTGATTGAACGAAACTAACGAGATGAACCAAACAGACCAAACAGACCAAATAGACCAGATCAACCAGAGAGACCAGACAGACCGGGCTTGTGTCAGACGAGTGGACGATCGAAGTTCTTGCGTGCCAACATAGTTATCAGCTTCCTGCTAGAATTCACACGATGGCTCAAAAATCATCAATGAGAAAAACCGATCGATCCAGGACGGTCTCGCGCAAAGTACTTCAAGGGATCTGCCTATTTGCCACCGATGTCGACGGCGTCTTGACCGATGCGGGAATGTACTATGCCGAGTCCGGCGATGAGTGGAAGAAGTTCAACACGCGCGATGGCATGGGGATCAAGCTGTTGCAGAGGGCGGGGATCATCACAGCCATTGTCACGCAGGAGCGGACTAAGCTGGTGGCGCGGCGTGCCGAGAAGCTCACGATTCCCGAGCTGCACCAAGGGGTGATGGATAAGTTAACGGTGATTCGGGAGATGGCATCCAGACATGGGCTCACGCTCAAGCAAGTGGCCTATATTGGGGACGATGTGAATGATCTTGAAGCATTGAAGGCTGTGGGGTTTTCGGCCTCTCCAGCGGACGGGCTGCCGGATATTGTCGCGGCGGTCGACTATGTCTGTCAGAAGAAGGGTGGGGAGGGGGCGGTTCGGGAAATCATTGAGATGATTCTGGATGCCCAAAGATCAAAAGCCGAAGGTCGAAAGTCGTTTTTCTAGGTTCAGGAAAACGCTCATTAGGGTAGGAGACTCAGTGTATGCCTTCTTTCAACCCTCAACCCTCAAGCCTCGAACTGCATAACCATCTCTATCCCGTGATCATGGCCGGCGGCAGCGGCACCAGGTTTTGGCCGCTCAGTCGACAGTTGTTTCCCAAACAGCTACTGCGGATTATGGGGGATGAAACGTTGATTCAGCAGACTATGCGCCGGGTGGTCTGTGCTGCGTCACCGAACCGGGTCATGATCTCCACGAATCCAGGCCAAGCAGAGTCTATTCGCGTCCAGCTGAGTGAATGGAAAGACGCGCTCACAGACAATTTCGTACTTGAACCGGAAGGGCGCAATACCGCTCCGGCAATTGCCTTGGTGGCGTTAGAACTGGTCCGTCGGGATCCTGACGCGATAATGTTGGTAGTTCCAGCCGATCATATCGTCAAGGGCCAGCGAGCGTTCGATGCATCGGTGGCGTTGGCGGCGACGCTGGCGAAGCGTGACTATCTGGTGACATTTGGTATCAAGCCGATCCGTCCAGAGACAGGCTACGGTTACATCAGGCCCAACCGGAAAGTAATGTTGGGAAAACAGGGTACGCTCAAGGGACATCCGGTCAGCCGATTCGTTGAAAAACCCAATGTCACCAAGGCTGCGCAATATCTCAAGGCTGGGGACTACTACTGGAACAGCGGCATGTTTATTTGGCGCGCCGCGACGATTCTTGATGAAATTCGACGCTATCAACCCACCCTCTTTCGTGGGATCGAACGGATCGGCCAATTGATGCAGGTAGGGGCGCCCAGACAGGCCATCGACGATGCCTACCGGACACTCAAGCCGGTTTCGATCGACACGGGTGTCATGGAGCGATCGAAGAAATCTGCGATCGTGCCCGTGTCCTTTCAGTGGTCTGACGTCGGGAGTTGGGGGAGCCTGGATGAAGTGGCATCGAAGGATCAGGCTGGCAATGTCGTCGTCGGCCGTGTGGTCGACGTCGATAGCCGCCGGTCGATCGTCTACGGGGATCGCCGTCTCGTGGCGACGATCGGGCTCACCGACATGGTGGTGGTCGATACGCCGGACGCCACATTAGTTTGTCCAAAATCCCGCGCGCAAGATGTGAAACAGTTGGTCGAACTCCTTAAACGGCAGAATGCGCCGGAACACTTGGAGCATCTGACCGTGCATCGGCCCTGGGGGTCCTATACGATTCTGGAAGAAGGACTTAGCTACAAAGTCAAGCGCGTGACGGTGAAGCCAGGAGGGCGGCTCTCGTTACAGATGCATCATCAACGGAGCGAACATTGGGTGGTGATCACCGGGGCGGCACGGGTGACCAGGGGCGACGAGGTCTTCGATCTCAAAATTG
>DASVEA010000267.1:0-6105 GCA_036380815.1 Nitrospiraceae bacterium | reverse complement strand
GGCCGGGTGCTGGGAATTACGGGACGCGGAAAGACTCTGGCAGACGCGCAAGCGGAAGCTTATCGTGTGACCAAGTCGATTGCATTTGAAGGCGCTCACTATCGGACGGATATTGCGCATCGTGCGTTCTTACGTCACGCGTAGCGCAGAAGGGGGCTAAGGAGGCTAATGGTTCCTGCCATGGCTAGGATCGAGCACTATGCTGCTTCCACCGTCCCGGTGCTTGCTGATCGGGTGCGTCGTGTCCTCGGTGAGAACGGGATTGTCGCCCTGCCGACGGAAAGTTTCTACGGGCTTGCCGTGGCTCCGTTCGACGAACAGGCGCTCGCCAGATTGTGGCAGGTCAAAGGCCGGTCGGAGGGAAAACCGATTCTCATTCTGATCGGAGACGGGTCTCAGTTGGGGCCGTTCGTTCGAAACATTCCCCATGCCGCACACGTACTCATGAACACCTTCTGGCCCGGGCCTCTCACAATCGTCTTCCCCGCAGCGGTTGGACTCTCCGATGCGGTGACTGCAGGAACCGGCTCTGTCGGCATCCGCTTCAGTGCCTGGCAGCCACTGGTTGATTTCTTGCGTCGAGTCGGGCCGGTGACCGGCACCAGTGCGAATCGTGAAGGCCTACCACCGCCCAGGACGGCCGAAGAGGTCCAGTACAGCCTTGGAGACGCGCTCGATCTGATCATCGATGCTGGACCGACCCCCGGCGGGCGACCGTCCACCGTCATCGACGTTCGAGGCCCGATCCGAATCATACGCGATGGAGCGATTGAACGCGGTGCCATTGCGGCGCAGTTGGCCGTTCATGGCCTGCATCTCGACGCAGATAGTCGGTGAAGGAGATTGTATCGTTCACACTGAAAGGAGAATGCCGATGACTCGAACAGTGATGGTGCGTAATCTTGTTGCGGTGGCCGCCATAACGATCGTCTCGGTGAGTCTGTTCGGGTGCGATTACTGGCCCCCGGCCCTCCAAACAGAAATAGAACAACTCCGGTCCGAACTGCAGAGTGCGACAGCGGAAAAAACCCAGCTACAGAATCAATTCGCCTCTTTTGCGAAGGTGAAAGAGGATTTACAGGCGCAAGTGGATGATCTCTCGCGGGCGAATCGCGATAAGTCGACCATGATCACCAGTTTGCAAAATAGCTTGGCGACAGCACAGGAACGGCTGGCGAAGTCGGCGAAAGTCGCCACCCCGAAGGCCGGCTCGGCCAAGCCATCCGCAAAGGCCACACACAAGGCTTCTGCCAAGAAGAAAGCACCGGCCAAGGGCAAGCACTAGCGCGCCTCGTCTCCGCCGTCTATTTGGTGCCAGAAGACGACGGCGCGGTCGTCGTTGTGCTTGAGGTGTTTGAGCTCGTGCTCGACGGGGTGCTTGCCGGCGCAGACGCGGGGGGAGACGCTGGAGTCGAGGGAGGCGTGGACGTCGTCTGGTCGGACGTGGCTGGCGCTGTCTCTTTCTTTTCCTCAGTCTTAGCTGTTGGCTCTTCACTGCCTAAGGAAGGCTTCATTTTCTCGGAGTAGTCCGTCACGTACCACCCGCTGCCTTTGAACATGATGGCGGGCGACGAAATAAGTCGCTGTACGCGTTTCCCGCATCGCGGGCAGGTGGTGAGGGGGGCGTCCTTCATACTTTGCTTGACTTCAAACTTCTCCGTGCAGTCTTCACACTGGTACTCGTAGATTGGCACGATTCGTTTCCTCCTGCTGGAACGCAAATCTGATGTCATTTTATGCTAAAGGGGCCCTCACAAAAAGAGGGGCCTCACTCTAGCAAGATACGGAAAAACTCTGTGGGCACACCGGAATTTCACTGGTCCGCACGTCTAGGATAACAGGAATATACCACGCAGGATGCTCAAAAAGGCCGTCCAGCAAGGCCGCAGCGAGCGAAGAGGCGAGGAGGTACGTTCCGCACTTCGTGTGGGCCGTTCGCCCGTTGAATGAATCTTGGCGAACGGAAAAGCCCCTTCAGTGATTTCGACATCCGAGCACCCTGCTCGGTACGTTGAGCCTCTGAGCGATGCGAGAACGCCGCTGGAGGACTTTTTCAGCATCCTGCTAGGTGAGCTGCTTGAATGCTGCGTCGAGGCGATCCATCCCTCGGGTGATCGTCTCCATGCTGGTCGCATATGATAGTCGAATATGCTGGGTGCTCCCAAAGGGCTCACCGGGAACCACGGCGATCTTGGATTCCTGCAACAGGTAGTTCGCGAGGTCGGTCGGAGTTGCGATTGTTCCGCTTGGGCCTTGCCGTCCGAGCAACCCACTCACATTCGGGAAGGCATAAAATGCCCCGGTGGGCATTTGGCAGCGCACGCCGGGCATAGCATTCAGGCGCTCGACCATGACACGCCGCCGCCGATCGAACTCTGTCACCATCTTGTCGATGAACGCGCCACCTTCGCGTAAGGCCACGACAGCAGCCTTTTGCGAAATGGAACAGGGATTGGACGTACTCTGGCTTTGAATGTTCGCCATGGCGGTCAAGAGGTCTTTTGGGCCGGCCGCATAGCCGATCCGCCAGCCGGTCATCGCATAGGTTTTGGAGACACCGTTGATCACGACAGTACGGGCTGCGACCTCCGGTCCTAACGAGGCAATGCTCGTGTGTGTCGCCCCGTCGTAGAGGATTTTTTCATAAATCTCGTCTGAAATCAGAAGGAAATCTCGACGAATAGCCAGCTCAGCAAGGCGTTCGAGCGTCCCCCGATTGTAAGTCGCTCCTGTCGGATTACCGGGGCTATTGACGATAATCGCCTTGGTACGGGTGGTGATGAGCCGTTCCAATTCATGGGCATCAACGGCGTACCCATCCTCTTCACGGGTCGGCAGGAAAATAGGCGTGGCGTCGTTCAGCAGGGTTTGGTCGGCATAGGAGACCCAATAGGGAACGGGAATGATGACTTCGTCACCCGCCTCAAGGAGCGCTTCGGCAAGGTTGTAGAGCGAATGTTTGGCGCCACATGAGACCAGCACTTGAGACTTCTCGTACCGGAGCCCTTGCTCCGCCTGCAGCTTGTCGATAATCGCTTGACGCAGTTCATCGATGCCGGATGAGGGCGTGTATTTTGTAAACCCAGCACGAATTGCGGCTTCTGCGGCGGCCTTCACTGGTTCGGGAGTATCAAAGTCAGGTTCTCCGGACGAGAAATCGACGACATCGATTCCGCGCGCTGCCATCGCCTTTGCGGTTGCGGCCATGGCCAGGGTGGGGGAGGGAGCAATGCGCCCCGCTCGTGCAGCTAGTTTCATGTTTTCAAACTCCTGATCCGTTCCTGCAGTTGGCGCGCAACCTCGGGGTGCAGAAATTCCGTGAGCGCTCCGCCGTGGGTGGCCACGTCTTTAATGATGGTTGACGATAAATAGGAATATTCTTCGCTGGGCATCAGGAACACGGTCTCAACCTGTTTGGCGATCTTACGATTGATGAGGGCCATCTGAAATTCATGTTCGAAGTCCGAGATCGCCCGTAGACCACGGATGATCGCATGGGCACCGTATCGCTGAACATAGTCCACAAGTAAGCCATCGAAGTGGGTCACTTCGACCTGTTTCAACTCCTGCATCACGATCCGGATCATCTCCAGTCGTTCGGTCAGGGTGAAGAGTGGATGTTTGGATGCATTGGGCGCGACGGCGACGACCACTTTGTCAAACACGCGCAAGCTTCGGGTGATGATGTCGGTGTGTCCGTGGGTAATGGGGTCGAAGGTTCCTGGATAGATGCCAATTTTCATGATGCGGTCGATTCTGCGGTGGACACCCCGTACAGGTAGAGTGCCGTATCGCCATACACGTATCGCCGCACAAGCGCAGCATGGTCGATCAAGGCAGGTAATTTAGTGCGTGAGTCTTGTTCGATAATCACGGTGGCACGTTCCGACAACAGCCCAGGCCGCCAGGCATGGATCATGATTTCTAACTCATCCAGAGCGGCATATGGCGGATCTGCAAACAATACGTCGTAGGGGCCACCCCACCAGTCTTTCTGATCGAGGAAGACGGCGGTCCTTCCTATACGGATCTGAGCGCGGTCGAGCAGCCGACAGGTCTGTAGATTTTTCCGCAACAGTTGCACGGCCTTGGGGTCTGATTCGACAAAGGTGACGGCTGAGGCTCCGCGGCTCAGCGCTTCGATCCCGACGGCTCCTGTACCTGCATACAAATCAAGAAAGCGCCTTCCTGATACCTGAGTCCCGAGAATTGAAAAAAGGGCCTCGCGAACCTTGTCGGATGTGGGACGAAGCGCAGTCCCTTGTGGCCCACATAAGCGGCGACCCCGGTGGGATCCGGCAATAACACGCATAGATTGAAGGTAACTACTCAGGTCTTCAGGCTGAAGGCTATAAATAATCTCGCAAGGCACAGATCAAGCCATTCAACACCGTCTCGGTTTCTACGACCTTGGGTTCAAGCAGAGTTGAATCCTCGTTGCGCAAGAAGCTCAACCCCTAAAAGCCTTCAGCCTATCTGCCTGAGTAGTTACGATTTAAGGGGAGAGACATTTCAAGAGCGACTGACTCTAACATAGCGTTTTTGAAGGGGTCAAGATAAGTGTTGCCGAAGCGAGATGGTAACAGTTGTGTACTGGAGATGGCGTGGGAGCGAGGAAGGTTGGAACGAGAGCAATGGAAGTATTTTGACGACCTTGGAGCCTGTCGCTATAATGCCGTCTGGTGATCTGGCGGCGTAAGGCACGAGTGGCGGGGCATCAGTGCGGGGATGCCGATCATCTGTGGCGATCAAAACGGCCGACTTGTTTCAACACGAATCGCAAGTATTCTAGGGAGTCGCCACTGCCTGGGGTTTGCGAGCGGCCAAGCTCTTCCGACGATTATTTGAAATGGTGCGATCGATGATCGCGCCGCAGTTGATGCATTTCCAGGCGTAGAAAATTAAGAAGAAGTCGGAGAACCGCTCGAGCATCATGAGGCCTTTACACTTCGGACATTCCATTGAATCCTCCCAGGGTGGCTGTGTACTGCTGCAGGAGGTACAAAGCAATTACTGCACCAATTTGTCGCTGTACGTAATTTCAACAGTTTAGGGGGTACGTATTTGTTAGGAAGGGGCTTCCGAGGGGTCTATCGCTAGTTCAAAAACGTTCAGAGTGTCATTTTTTTGTGCAAGGAGGACGAATGTCCAGCAAGAAAGGAGGGCGAGGCATCGCGCAATGGCCTGAAACAGAACGGCCGCGCGAACGATTGCTGACTCAGGGCCCACAGGCGCTCACCAATGCCCAACTCTTGGCCATTCTCCTGCGAGTTGGGCGTCACGGGTCTTCAGCAGTGCAAGTCGGGATGGATATCCTGGATCGACTCGGGGATGTGGCCGGACTTGCACAATGCGGGATCGAAGAACTCTGCGCGGTCCCAGGTGTGGGGGAAGCCAAAGCGGCCCAACTGAAGGCAGCCCTTGAATTGGGGAAGCGTGCCCTCGCTGGTCCACTGACCAAAGGAACCAAAATTACATCCAGTCGTGACCTCTTCACCCATTACCATCCGACCTTGCGTGACTTGCGGCACGAAGTCTTCAAAGTTGTTCTACTGGATGCCAAGCATGCCATCATGCGTGACGCGACAGTATCGGAAGGCAGCTTGACGCTCAGCATTGTCCATCCACGCGAAGTCTTCACACTCGCAGTAAAAGAATCCGCGGCCGCAGTGATCTTCCTGCACAACCATCCCAGTGGCGATCCTACGCCGAGCCAGGAAGATCGTGTCCTGACGGCGCGATTGGTGTCAGCAGGGGAGGTACTGGGCATTCGGGTCCTTGACCATCTCGTCATCGGCGATGGACGCTATGTCAGCTTTGCCGATCAAGGTTGGCTGACACACCATGTGGCCGACGCATGAGCGAAAGGGGAGTCGATGCGAGCGAGACAGGCGGAGTGAGCGAGACGGGCGAGACAAGGTGGGAATCCAATCCGATCCACGTCGCGCTTTTCGCGCATGTCTCGCGCGTCACGCGCCACGCAACGTGGCGCTGGTGGACTTTTTCAGCAACCTGCTAGAGGAGGGCCCATGAGCGAGCTACAGCTACAGAGGGAGTCACTCAGAAATGTGACCATGATCTCCAGTGCCGGTGCGGGGAAGACCT
>DASVEA010000266.1:0-5144 GCA_036380815.1 Nitrospiraceae bacterium | reverse complement strand
GCGGAGAAGTTCTGTGCTCGGTCTGGTAATGGGTAGAGCGATCCGGATTGTCATTGCAGCGGTGTGCTAGAGGAACGAGGCATCGATGTCACGCATAGGAAAGAAACCAATCCAGATTCCAGCAGGAGTGGATGTAAAAGTTGCCGGGTCTATCGTGTCCGTGAAGGGCCCGCTCGGGAAGATCGATTGGTCGTTGTCCACAGGCCTTGGGGTTTCGATTGCTGATGGACAGCTTATGGTGAGCCGATCAAATGAGGACCGGAAAATCCGAGCCATGCACGGGTTAACTCGCGCTGAGCTGAGTAACATTGTTCAGGGTGTGACGAAGGGCTACGAACGTAACTTAGAAATCACCGGGGTTGGGTATAAGGTTGCCGTGCAGGGTCGGACAATGAGCTTCAACTTGGGCTATATCAACCCAGTCACCTATCCGATTCCGGTTGGAATCGACGTAAAGGTGGACAAGCAAACGCTGATCAATGTGAGGGGGGCTGACAAGCGATTGGTGGGTCAGGTTGCGGCGAACTTGCGAGCAATCAAGCCTCCCGACGTCTATAAGCAAAAGGGCGTTCGCTATGTCGGGGAAGTGTTGCGTAAGAAAGCCGGAAAGACAGGGAAGTAGGGTGACTCATGAATACTGCGGATAAAGCGAGTCAGTTGACCAGGCGGAAGCAGCGGGTGCGAAAGCGAGTCTTTGGAACTCCCGAGCGTCCACGTCTCAACGTGTTTCGCAGCCGCTCTCATATCTATGCCCAGATCGTTGACGATCTTAAAGGGGCAACGTTGGCTGCCGCGTCCTCCCTGGATAAGTCTCTGCGCACGTCGGTGAAATCCACCGGCAGCATCGATGGCGCGAAGGCTGTTGGAAAGTTGTTAGCCGAACGGGCTAAGGCCGCCAAGGTGCTGGCCGTGGTGTTCGATCGCGGCGGTCGGATGTACCACGGACGCGTCAAAGCGTTGGCTGAGGCATCGCGTGAAGGCGGTCTAAAATTTTAGGAACAGTAATCTAACGACCGGAGGGGGCAACGAGCGTGCGAGTTAATCCAGATGAACTAAGCCTGAAGGACAAGGTTGTCTTTATCAATCGCGTCGCGAAAGTCGTGAAGGGTGGAAAGCGGTTCAATTTCTGCGCGCTAGTTGTCGTTGGAGATGGACAGGGATGGGTCGGCATCGGGAAAGGAAAGGCCGCCGAAGTGCCCGTAGCGATCTCGAAGGCGGTCGAACAGGCTAAGAAAAACCTGGTGCATGTCGCCCTCACGTCTGGGACGATTGCGCACGAGGTACATGGGCTGTTCGGGGCCGAGCATGTCCTCCTCAAGCCCGCAAAAAAGGGAGCAGGAATTATTGCCGGGGGAGCCGTCCGGGCGGTGGTCGAGGTCGCAGGCGTCCATAACATCATTGCGAAGACGCTGGGCCGTGGAAATCCCTTTAATACGGTTCGCGCCACGCTCAACGGTCTCTGCCAGCTCCGCAATGCTGAAGACGTTCTCAAAATGCGCCGCAGTGTGGTGGGCGATGCACAGGATAGGGTGAGTGCCTAATGCCTACAACTAAGACCGCCGCGGCTGCCTCAAAGGGGTTCGTTATCACCTTGCGACGAAGTCCTATTGGCACACCGCAAAAACATCGACGGGTTTTGTGTGGCCTCGGTTTGAGGAAGATCAGACAGACGGTGACTCGTCCCAATACTCCGCAAGTCAGAGGGATGATCGGCAAAGTCGGATATTTATTGGAAGTGCAGCCACAATGAACCTGCATGAGATCGGTCCTGCAAAAGGATCCAGGAAACGACGTAAGCGTATCGGCCGTGGTCCAGGTTCTGGTCATGGGAAAACATCGGGGAAGGGCCATAAGGGTCTGTTAGCCAGATCAGGCGGTCGGAGCCGCCAGGCGGGCGGGTTTGAAGGCGGCCAGATGTCCCTCATCCGCCGAGTGCCTAAGCATGGGTTTACAAACGTCTTTCGTAAGGAGTACTCGATTGTGAACCTGAAAAGCTTGGGTGAGTTGATCGTGTCAGGTACCATCACGCCACAGGCCTTGGTCGATGGCGGCTTGGTCAAGCGCAAGTCGTTGCCGATCAAGATTCTTGGAAACGGAGACCTCACGAAGGCGATCGTTGTGCAGGCGCACAAGTTCAGTAAGTCAGCGGAGGCAAAGATTCTAGCAGCTGGAGGGAGAGTCGAGGTCATCCCCGGTGTTTGAGAGACTCCTGACCAGCTTTCAGAATATTTTCAAGATCCCCGAGCTGCGTACCCGTATCCTCTTTACCATGGGGATGTTGGTGGTGTATCGGATCGGGGCGCATATTCCCACGCCTGGGATCAATGGCGAGGCCCTTTCCGATTATCTGCAGAAGCAAGGCGGTGCACTGCTCGGGTTTTTGGATATTTTTTCAGGCGGGTCGCTCTCGCGGTTGACGATCTTGGCGCTGGGCATCATGCCCTACATCAGCGCGTCGATTATTCTTCAGCTGCTGACCGTGGTTGTCCCGCACCTGACAAAGTTGGCCAAAGAGGGGGAGCGCGGTCGAAAAAAGATTATTCAGTACACTCGGTTCGGGACAATCGGCATCGCAGTGATTCAGGGCTTCGGGATTGCCGTAGGTCTCGAGCAAATGAATAACGGCGCATTCGTGATGAGCGCGGGGTGGGGATTCCGTCTGATGACGGTCATCACCTTAACGGCCGGTACAGGCTTCCTGATGTGGCTCCGTGAACAGATTACCGAGCGGGGCATCGGGAACGGTATTTCCTTGATTATTTTTGCAGGGATCGTCGCTCGCTTGCCTGCCGCCTTGGCCCAAACCTTCGAATTGTACAAGGTCGGGCAGCTCAGCATTTTCTTGCTGGTCGGTCTTGCCGTGCTCATGATCGTGGTGGTGGCAGCCATCGTCTTCTTGGAAAGCGGACGGCGGAAAGTGCCGGTTCAGTACGCGAAGCGGGTCATCGGACGACGAGTGTTTGGCGGGCAGAGCACGCATATTCCGCTGAAGATCAATACAGCGGGGGTGATTCCGCCTATATTCGCATCGTCGATCATCGCATTTCCTGCGACGATTGCCGGGTTTTTCCAGACGCCGTGGGTGAAGGCCTTTGGGGCTCAGCTCGCGCCTGGGTCACTGTTATATACATTGATGTACGTTGGCCTTATTCTGTTTTTCTGTTTCTTTTATACCGCCGTGGTCTTGAACCCGGTGGATATGGCAGACAATATGAAGAAGTACGGTGGATTCATTCCCGGGATTCGCCCTGGAACCAGGACTTCCGACTATATCTATAAGGTACTCACGAGAATTACGTTTGCCGGATCGATTTACCTCGCAATCGTCTGTGTGATCCCTGAATTGTTGATCTATAAACTGAATGTACCTTTCTATTTCGGCGGCACCTCGCTGCTGATCGTGATCGGTGTCGGTCTCGATACAGCCCAGCAGATTGAGTCCCACATGTTAATGCGGAATTACGAAGGGTTTCTCGGTAAGGGCATGGCCCCCCTCCGTGGGCGGAGTGGGTGAGGGAAATCCATGCGGGTGGTGTTTCTCGGCGCACCGGGAGTAGGCAAGGGGACTCAGGCTGATCGTATTGCGGCGCAGTGTCAGGTGGCGAAGATTTCGACCGGTGATCTTCTCCGCGAGGCGGTTCGCAATCAGACCACGCTGGGTCTCGAAGCGAAGCGCTACATGGATCAGGGAAACCTGGTTCCTGATGCCGTGGTGATTGGGCTGGTGAGGGAGAAGTTAGCTGATCCCAGCTGCACTAAGGGATTCGTTCTGGATGGATTTCCCAGAACTGTTCCACAGGCGGAAGCATTGGGAATGGTTTTGACGTCCAAGGGAATCGCGCTGGACCGGGTCGTGAATTTCCAGGTTTCGCGAGAGGATGTCGTGAGGCGATTGAGCGGGCGCCGAAGTTGCCAGAAATGCCAAGCGACATTCCATGTAGACTTTGCGCTGCCCAGGGTGGATGGGATTTGCGATCGATGCGGAGAGCCGCTCGTGCAGCGCAGCGATGACCGCCGCGATGCGATCGAGATGCGGCTGAAAGTATATGACGAGCAAACTGCCCCGCTGGTGCGGTATTACCAAGAGCGAGGGCTGTTGCTCCAGCTGGATGGTTCGGGCGCAGTGGATGTCGTCTTTCAGCATCTCTCGCAGGAGCTGGCACCGTATCGGTCGACATGATCATTCTCAAGACGCCGGACGAGATTGCGGTGATGGCTCAGGCGTCAAGAGTGGTGGCAGAGACACTACAGATATTGCAGAAGGCCGTCCGGCCAGGCATCACGACCGATGAACTGGACCGTTTAGCCGAGGAGGAGATTCGGTCCCGTGGCGCGCGGCCCGCGTTTAAGGGGTATCGGAGTTATCCAAAGACGCTCTGTGCCTCGGTGAATGAACAGGTCGTTCACGGGATTCCCTCCAAGCGGGTGCTGAAGGAGGGGGATATCATCGGACTCGACCTAGGAGCGATCGTTGGCGGGTTTTACGGGGATTCGGCGGTCACGGTCGCGGTGGGGCAGACAACCGACCGGAATTCCCGCTTGGTTCAAGTAACCGAAGAGGCGATGTACCTCGGAATCAAGCAAGCGGTGGTGGGTCATCGGCTGTCGGACATTTCGTATGCGGTCCAACAGCATGTGGAGTCTGCCGGTTACTCGGTTGTGACGGAGTTCGTAGGCCATGGGATTGGCCGGCAGTTGCATGAAGAGCCGCAAGTGCCGAATTATGGGAAGGCTGGGCAGGGACCCCGATTGCAGGCAGGGATGGTTCTCGCGATCGAACCGATGGTCAACATGGGTGGGGCTGCCGTCAAGGTTCTTGAGGATCGATGGACGGCGGTAACGGTAGACGGAAGTCTCTCGGCGCATTTTGAACATACGATTGTGATTGAGCCGAGCGGACCGCCGCGTATTTTGAGTCGGCTCTGAGAAGCTGGGGACGTGGTCATGCAGTTCAAGGAGAGGGGATAGAGATACGTGCCGAAAGAGGATGTGATCGAAATTCAAGGTACGGTAAACGAGACATTACCGAACGCAATGTTTCGTGTGTCGTTGGACAATGGCCATAAGATTCTCGCGCACATTTCCGGAAAAATGCGCATGCACTTTATCCGTATTCTTCCCGGGGATAAGGTGACCGTGGAACT
>DASVEA010000265.1:0-2462 GCA_036380815.1 Nitrospiraceae bacterium | reverse complement strand
CGGACTGATAGGCGCGTAGCTCAGGGGGAGAGCGCTACCTTGACACGGTAGAGGTCGACGGTTCAATACCGTCCGCGCCTACCACCCAGCTGAGGGCATCCGTTTGCCTCTCGTAGGCGGGGTGCCTTTGTTGTTTCTAGTGCTTGGTCGATTTAATGCATGTCATGAAAATTACGCTCAAAAATGGCAGCAGTCGGGATATTCCAGCGGGGCAGACCGTTGGGTTTGCCCTGTCGGCTCTCGGCCTGACGCTTGGGCCGAACATCCTTGCGGCGAAGGTGAATGGCCAGACCGTAGACCTCTCGAGCACGTTGACGGAAGATGCCGAGGTGGCCCCGCTGCAGTTCGACAGTGCAGAAGGGCGTGAGGTCTACCGCCATAGCAGTACTCATATTATGGCGCAGGCCGTCAAAGAGGTCTTTCCCACCGCACAACTGACGATCGGCCCGGCCATCGAGGATGGGTTCTTCTATGACTTTGCTTTTGAGCGCCCATTTACCCCGGAAGATCTCGAGAAAATTGAAGCACGAGCGAAAGACATCATCAAACGAGCGCTTCCTGTGAAACGGGCAGAATTGTCGAAGCAAGAAGCGGTAAAGTTTTTCCAGAAAGGCGGGGAAGCCTACAAGGTTGAGTTGATTCAAGGACTGGCAGATGGGCAGGCCATCTCAGTCTACAGCCAGGGAGAGTTCACCGACCTCTGCCGCGGCCCGCATCTCCCGACGACAGGTCATGTCGGGGCATTCAAGCTCCTGAACACGGCCGGAGCGTACTGGCGCGGCGACGAACGCAATCCCATGCTGCAGCGGATCTATGGGACATCCTTCCCGACCCAGGCGGAACTCGACGCGCATCTCGCGCGGCTAGAAGAGATTAAACGACGAGACCACCGAAAGGTCGGCAAGGAACTCGACTTGATCTCGATCCAGGATGACATCGGCCCCGGCCTGGTGCTCTGGCATCCGAAGGGCGCGACGATCCGCCTGTTGATTGAAAACTTCTGGCGCGACCAGCATATACAAAACGGGTACGAACTAGTGTACTCCCCCCATATCGCCCGGTTAGATCTCTGGAAAACCAGCGGCCACGTCGACTATTACCGTGACAACATGTTCGCTCCCATGAAGGTTGAGAACAGCGAGTACCAGCTCAAGCCGATGAATTGCCCGTTCCACATCATGATCTACAAGTCGCATCTGCGCAGTTACCGAGACCTCCCCATCCGCTATGGCGAACTCGGAACGGTCTACCGGTACGAACGGACAGGCGTCCTCCACGGTCTGCTGCGGGTTCGCGGCTTCACCCAGGACGACGCGCACCTGTTCTGCCGGCCGGATCAGATCGAAAGCGAAGTCAGCCAGGTCCTAGACTTCACGTTCTTTATTCTCGGAACCTTCGGGTTCACCGAATTTGAAGTGTACCTCTCGACGAAGCCGGAAAAGTCCGTCGGTTCGGAAGAACGGTGGGCCCAAGCCACGAGCGCACTCGAAGCAGCATTGAAGGGACGAGGAGTCGCCTACCAGATCGATCCGGGCGAAGGCGTCTTCTACGGACCCAAGATCGACATCAAAATCAAGGATGCCTTGGGACGATCATGGCAATGTTCGACCATCCAAGTCGATTTCAATAATCCTGAACGGTTCGAATTAGGCTATATTGGGGAAGACGGCAAAGTTCACCAACCGATCATGATCCATCGGGCTCTGATGGGATCGATCGAACGGTTCTTTGGTATTCTGATTGAGCATTTCGGCGGCGCCTTCCCAACTTGGCTCGCCCCGGTTCAGGCGATGGTCATGTCCATCACGGACAACCAGAGGCCCTATGTCACCGAGGTCATGACCCAACTCAAGGCTGCGGGGTTCCGCGCTGAGGCAGACCTTCGGAATGAAAAAATTGGGCTCAAAATTCGAGAAGCGGAGAAGGCGAAGGTTCCATTTATGTTTGTGGTTGGCGATCGAGAAATGCAGAGTGGGACTCTGGCCATACGGGGCCGGAGCGGAGCCAACCTCGGCAGCATGACCGTCGCAGGAGCGCTCGATCTGCTCCGTGCGGACATCAAGCCGGCAGGGCAGCAACATTTACTAACTCAATAAGAGGTGTCTTATCGTCCCCAAACTACGAGTTAACCGAGAAATCAGGGTGCGCGAAGTCCGGGTGATCGGTCCAGAGAGCGAACAGCTCGGCATTCTCCTCACAGCGGATGCGTTCAAACAGGCACAAGAAAATGGCTACGACCTTGTCGAGGTCGCGCCCACGTCAGTGCCTCCCGTGTGCCGCATTATGGACTACGGAAAATACAAGTTCGAGCTGAGCAAAAAGGACCATCAGAACCGGCGCCATCAAAAGTCGACCCAGGTGAAGGAAATTAAGTTGCGCCCTCGGACAGATAAGCATGACTTGGAGATCAAGATTCGACAGATTAAGGGGTTTCTGGCCGATGGTAACAAGACCAAAGTCCT
>DASVEA010000264.1:0-4105 GCA_036380815.1 Nitrospiraceae bacterium | reverse complement strand
ACTAGAAACAACAAAGGCACCCCGCCTACGAGAGGCAAACGGATGCCCTCAGCTGGGTGGTAGGCGCGGACGGTATTGAACCGTCGACCTCTACCGTGTCAAGGTAGCGCTCTCCCCCTGAGCTACGCGCCTATCAGTCCGGAGGCGCATGCTAATATAGCCCTGCCCAACGTGTCAAGAAACAGCCTCTTCCACGTTACACAATCTTCAACGTATCGAAGTCGACCCCTGCGGGAGCGGGCGGCGTCTTGAGCTTCATGTCTTCCAAGGCGGCAACGACACGATCAGCGACCACGAGATTGCGATACCATTTCCGATTGGACGGCATGATATACCAGGGTGCATGATCGGTGCTTGTGGCAGCCATCATGTCCTCGAACGCATCCATGTAGTTCTTCCACAGTTTCCGTTCTTCGAGATCCCCTCCGTTGAATTTCCAGCGCTTCTCCGGATCGCGAATGCGTTCCTCCAGCCGTTCTTTCTGTTCATTCTTCGAGATGTGCAGAAAGAACTTCAGAATGGTCGTCCCGCTCTCATGGAGCAGCTCCTCGAATTCTTTGATCTGATTAAACCGTTGTTTCACCACCTTGTCCGATACCCACCCATGAACGCGGGTGATAAGCACGTCCTCATAATGCGAGCGGTTGAAAATACCGATCTGGCCCTTGGACGGCGCCTTTTGATGCACCCGCCACAGGAAATCATGATCCAACTCCTCCGGTGAGGGAGTTTTGAAGGACACGACTTTGCAGCCCTGCGGATTCACACCGGACATCACGCTCTTGATCGTCCCGTCCTTGCCGCTGGTATCCATCCCCTGCAACACGATGAGCATCGCGCGGTTGCCGTTGGCATAGAGGCGTTCTTGCAGCTCCTCAAGCCTGCCGATCAACTGAACCGTGATGGCCTTCGCCTTCTCTTTGCCTTGATCCGTTTTCTTGTACTCACCGGTGTCGTCGGGGTCACACGTATCCAAGTTGAGTTGTGAGTCCGGCTTGACGCGATACTCTTTCATGCTTGGTGCCTCCTTCGCTCCTTCGAGATCGTATTCGATTCGGTATTCTACTCCATTCGTTCCAGCTTGACAGCGTCGAGGAAGTGGCAAAGAATGCGCCGAATTACTCCAGGGGAGGTGCCTCATGGCGGTCAATCCGGACAAGTTGAACGCATTCATGGGCAAGGCAGTCGGTGACATTGGGGCCGCGCTGAGCGCCAACATGGTGCTCCTTGGCGACAAGCTCGGTCTCTACAAAGCCATGGCGAAGGCGGGCTCCGTCACGCCGGTTGAACTCGCTAAGGCGACAAAGACAGCCGAACGGTACGTCCGTGAGTGGCTGGGCAATCAGGCAGCAGGTGGATACGTGACCTATGACGCCGGAACCGGTCGGTACCAGCTTCCTGAAGAGCAGGCGATGGCACTCGCCGATGAAAGCAGTCCCTGTTTTCTCCCCGGTGCATTTCAGGTCATCGCAGCCACATTTTCAGCCAACCCCAAGATCGAGCAACGGTTCAAGACCGGCAAGGGCCTCGGGTGGGATCAGCACGATCACCGATTGTTTGAAGGCACGGAGAGATTCTTCCGTCCGAACTACCTGGGCAACCTCGTGGCGAATTGGATTCCGTCCCTCGACGGTGTGGAGGTAAAGCTCAAGAGGGGGGCAAAAGTCGCGGATGTCGGTTGCGGGTTCGGGGCATCCACCATTATCATGGCGAAGGCCTATCCTACATCCACGTTCATCGGGTTCGATTACCATAAGCCCTCGATCCTGACGGCACGCAAACGGGCCAAGGAAGCGGGCCTGAAAAACGTGACTTTCGCAGCGGCAAAGTCCACAGACTATCCCGGCAGGGACTACGACTTCGTCGCCCACTTCGATTGTCTGCATGACATGGGCGATCCTGTCGCCGCTGCGAAGCACGTGAAGAAGACGCTCGCACAGAATGGTACTTGGATGATCGTGGAGCCGTTCGCAAATGACCGTGTAGAAGATAATCTGAATCCGGTGGGCAGAGTCTTCTACGCAGCGTCGACGATGATCTGCGTACCCGCTTCTCTGGCGTACAATGGCCCGGCCCTCGGTGCCCAAGCAGGGGAGGCACGGCTGCGAGATGTGGTCATGAAAGGCGGGCTCACACGATTTCGACGCGCGACGCAGACGCCGTTCAATCTGGTGTTGGAAGCCAGACCGTGAGCTGAAAAGAATACCGCGGCCCGCCTCGCCCCGGGGAGTCTGGCGGCTTGCGCTTTTTCGAGCCCACGGGCATAGTGCGGGGCTGGACCACACTTTCCCTGGAGGAGATATGGCAAATCGACTGGTGGCAGAAGCGATCGGCACGTTCTGGTTGGTGTTCGCCGGCTGCGGGAGCGCGCTCCTAAGCGCCTCTATTCCGCAACTCGGCATTGGGGTCTTCGGGATTGCGTTCGCCTTCGGGGTGGCCGTGGTCACGATAGTTTACGCCTTTGGCCATATCTCAGGCTGCCATATCAATCCCGCCGTCACCGTGGGCCTCATGCTCAGCAAGCGGTTCCCCGCACACGAGGTTCCCGGCTACATTGCCGCCCAAGTGATCGGCGGAATCCTCGGCGCCGGGGTGCTCTATCTCATTGCCACTGGGCGGGCCGGCTTCGTCCCCGGCGGCTTCGCCTCCAACGGCTACGGCGACCATTCCCCAGGCGGCTATTCCCTGCTGGCCGGTTTCTGCTCCGAAACGGTTTTCGCATTTTTTTTCCTCCTGATCATTCTGGGTGCGACGGACAGCCGGGCGCCGCAGGGTTTCGCGCCTCTGGCCATCGGCTTGGCCGTGGCCCTGATCAATTGGGCCGGTATCCCGGTCACTAATCTCTCCCTCAACCCTGCGCGCAGCACCGCCACTGCCGTCTTTGCCGATGGGTGGGCCCTCCAACAACTCTGGCTCTTCTGGGTCGCGCCGATTCTGGGTGGGGCGGTGGCCGGGGTGGTCTATCCTTTCCTCGCCGGTAGCCCGAAACGCTAGCAGGCGGTTGCAACAGTCTGCCAGCCTGTCTTGTTCATTTGGTCTGTTCGGTCTGTCTGGTTTGTTTGGTTGCATGAGAGTAATCAGATGGACAAGAGAGACCGGGCTTGTCCTAGACGGGTGGGCGATTGAATTTCCACCGTGCCACACTAGTTGTTCCGCCGACTCCTAGGGCGTACAACCGGTCTGGTCTGGAGCAGGGCCCTCTGGGCCGCAGGGGTATGGTGGCCCCCGTCGGGGTGGCCGACGTTAGGTCTCCCTCGCCGTCACAGCAACACACTTCGCGCAGACGAGGGATTAGATATGGGAAAGATCTCTGGAGGATTTTATCAGCCGGCATCCATCACGATCTCGCGATGAAAAGCCGGCGGTTCGTGCAAAGTGCAATCATATTTCACTGGAGGTAGTGCAATATCCCCGCGCGCATTGAAGGCGCGGGGCCGCGCAGTCTCAGAGACAAACCCTTGAGGTGTTTATCCGCTGGCCTCAACTGCGCTAATCAGATAAAGAGGCCAGCGGCACGCACGAAGTGCCATCATATTTCACTGGAGGTAATGAAATATCCCCGCGCACATTTAAGGCGCGGGGTCGCGCAAGCGAGGTTTGGTGGAGGCGCCGGGAGTTGAACCCGGGTCCGAAGACCTTCAGCACAACGGATCTACATGTGTAGCCGATCGTTTTAGTTTCGCAGCCACCCACGCCCACCGGCTAGCTTAGACTGGCCACTAGCCCAGTATTGTCTCGTCCTCAGCCGCTGAGCACCAGCTTTGGACCAGCCCGCTGTATCGCGCTCCGCCCACCCCCGCGGGCCTCAGGTGGAGGAACGTCGCAGGGTATTAAGCTGCGAGTGCCAGTTCTTGATTGGCAGTTACATTTTCCCGGAGGATTTACGAGACCCCGAGAGCTCGACATGCACCGCTGACTTCAGTATCCCCGTCGAAACCGGTCGCCCCCCTTTCAGTCGGATGTTGAAAAAGGCTTCTGGCGGCGTTCTCGCTTCTTCGCGCCCTGCGACGTACGTGAAACTGTACGCCTTCGGGTGCTCAGTCGCTCGGGCCTTGCTGGAACCCATTTTGATCATCCTGCAGGTTCCATCTCTGACTATCAACTA
>DASVEA010000263.1:0-2337 GCA_036380815.1 Nitrospiraceae bacterium | reverse complement strand
CTTCAGCCCCGCCCGCGATCATGACATCGGCATCGCCCGCCTGAATTAGCCGGTACGCGTCGCCGATACAGTGATTGCCCGTCGCACAAGCCGTCACTGCACAGGAGTTCGGCCCCTTGGCGCCCAGTCTGATCGCCACCTGCCCGGAAGCAAGGTTGATGATGGTCATCGGAATGAAAAACGGCGAGACACGCCCGGGCCCTTTTTCCTGCAGAATCTTGTGGTAGTGCTCAATTGACCCAAGCCCCCCGATGCCCGATCCGATATACACACCGACTTTCGTGGCCTCTTCCGGTGCCACGGTAAACCCCGCATCATCCACCGCCAGCTGGGCAGCGCCCACGGCATAATGGATGAACGTATCCATCTTTTTGATTTCTTTTTTTTCGATGAACTCGACTGGATCGAAGTCTTTCACTTCACCGGCGATTTGGGCATCGTAGGCCGCCGGATCGAATTTCGTGATTCGGCCGATGCCGGATTCACCGGCGCAGATGGCCTTCCAGGTCTTTTCGACACCCGTTCCCAGAGGCGTGATCAGCCCCAGACCGGTCACCACAATCCGCCTGGTCGAACGAGGACTCATAACGTCCTACGACCGCTAGGCCTTTTCCTTAATGTAGTCAAGCGCTTTCCCGACCGTCAGAATCTTCTCTGCGTCTTCGTCGGGGATCTCGATGCCGAATTCTTCTTCGAGGGCCATCACCAGCTCAACCGTATCGAGCGAGTCGGCGCCGAGATCCTCCACGAAGCTGGCTTCGGGCGTGACCTCATCCTCTTCGACTCCGAGCTGCTCACCGATAATTTTTTTTACCCGTTCATCCACAGTGCCCATTGGTTTTCCTGCCTCCTTTCCCATCCTAGACCCTCCTTGTCGCTGCGAACTCGCCGCCGCAGCATCGTACAATATTCTGTTCACACAGTCGTCAAGGCATCAACATCCCACCGTTCACGTGCAACACATGTCCGGTGATGTAGGCTGCCTCGTCCGACACGAGAAACCGCACCGCCGCCGCAATATCAGCCGGTGTGCCCAGCCGTCCCAATGGGATTTGCTTCTGGAGCGTGTCTTTCACCTCCGGCGATAATCCCTGCGTC
This sequence comes from Nitrospiraceae bacterium, assembly GCA_036380815.1. Taxonomy (GTDB): domain Bacteria; phylum Nitrospirota; class Nitrospiria; order Nitrospirales; family Nitrospiraceae; genus Palsa-1315. The sequence continues at coordinate 1,239 of DASVEA010000263.1, read as the reverse complement.
ATGGCCGTATCGATGAATCCGGGCGCGACCGCGTTCACCGTAACTGAGCGGCTCGCATATTCCCGTGCAACCGTCTTCGTCAACCCGATCACAGCCGCCTTCGATGCCGCGTAATTGGCCTGGCCCACATTACCCATTACTCCGACGATCGAAGCGATGTTGACGATACGACCATACCTCTGCTTGGTCATCGGGAGCAAGACCGCCTTGGTGCAGTTGAATGTCCCGTTCAAGTTTACTTGCAGCACCAGGTTCCAATCTTCCTCCTTCATCCGCAACAGCAGCCCGTCACGCGTAATTCCGGCATTGTTCACCAGAATATCGACTTTCCCCCATTCCTTGAGGACCTGGTCGACCATAGTTTTGGTGTCAGCGACGTCCGCCACATTGACTTTGACATTCAAAGCCCTGCGCCCCAACTGCTCCACGGCCGCAACCGTGTCCTTCGACCGGCCCGAATCAAGATCGGCGACCACAATATCAGCCCCGGCTTGAGCCAATGACTCGGCTATCGCCCGTCCGATCCCTTGCGCCGCCCCTGTGACAATCGCAACCTTACCATGGAGTGACATCACAACTCCGTTAATCGCTCAACGTTATTTGTTAAATGCTCTGATATTCCCGTTTTACGATTCACGATTCTCGCTTAACTTCTTTAGCGTGGCTTCCAACGACTTGGGATCGTTTACGTTCAACGTCACCGCCTCCGGCAGAATCCGTTTGATCAAGCCGCTCAACACCGTTCCCGGCCCAACCTCGACGAACGTCGTCACACCCATCGCGGCCATGGCCTTCACCGAATCTTCCCAGAGCACCGACGAAGGAAGTTGGCGTACCAGCGACGCCTGGATGTCACTGGCCTTGGTGATCGCTCTGGCTTCGGCATTGTTAATCAATGGCATTGTGAGATCAGACCATGTGATCGCTGCCAAATCTCCGGCAAGTCGATCGGCCGCCTGCCGCATCAGGGGCGTATGAACCGGCACGCTGACCGGGAGGGGGATCGCCTTCTTGCACCCCTTAGCTTTCGCCAGTTCAATCGCCCGTTCCACGGCAGCCTTTTCCCCGGCAATGACAATCTGACCAGGCGAATTGAAGTTCGCCGCGGCCACAACTCCCACAGATGAGGCGTCCCGACACACCTCTCTCACCACGTCTGCCGTGAGACCGAGCAGCGCGGCGACGAGGCCTGTCCCGGGCGGCACGGCTTCGGCCATATAGCGACCTCGCTTCTGCACG
>DASVEA010000262.1:0-3799 GCA_036380815.1 Nitrospiraceae bacterium | reverse complement strand
CGGTTCGTGGCGGCCAGCACGCGCACGTCCACGGAAATCGATTGGCTGCCGCCGACCCGTTCAATTTCCCCCTCTTGGAGCACTCTCAACAGAGCGATTTGGGTCTCTGCCGGCAGATCCCCGATTTCGTCAAGGAAGATCGTCCCCCCATCGGCCAGTTCAAACCGTCCCAAACGCCGTTGCAGTGCCCCCGTAAACGCGCCTTTCTCGTGTCCGAACAGCTCAGAGGCAATGAGCGAAGGAGGGATCGCCGCACAATTGACGGTAATAAACGCTCGGGACGACCGCTTCGAGCGCTTGTGAATGGCCCGAGCGATGAGCTCCTTGCCCGTCCCGGTCTCACCCAGAACGAGCACCGTGGAATCCGACGGCGCCACTTTGGTGACTTGCGTCAATATGTTGCGGATGATGTCCGACGAACCGACGATTTCTTCAAACATCGACGAGTGATCGATCTCTTCGCGCAACGCCAGGTTTTCTTTTTGAATCCTCTCTTCGTCCCGTTTGCGATCGTCGATGTCGGTTCCCGTCGAGTACCAGCGAATGATCCGTCCCTCATCGTCCCGCAACGGGTTATAGCGGATCAGAAACCACCGGTGCTGCCCGTCATGGCGGCGAGCTCGTAGCTCCAATTCAAACGGGGTTCCGCGTTCGAGTCCATGCTGGCGCTCGTCCTGTGATTTCTTTAAATCATCGGGATGAACGAGTCGTGCGCGAAAGTCATCCGCCATGGCGTCCTCTACGCCCAGACCGCTATACTCGCGCATTGCTCGATTCACATACAGAATCTTTCCATCGGGTCCGTGGACAGCAATGCGTTGATCTATGGCGTCGGTGATGCGCCGCAGCTCTTTTTCGCTCTGCCGGAGCTTTTCTTCCGCATACTTTTCCTCAATGGCCACAGTCGCCAGATGCGTGATCTGTCCGATGAGGTGTTGATGTTGTGAGGTAGGGCTGCCAGGTTCGCGTGAGTAGATCGCGAAGGTGCCCAACACTGTGTCATCGGATGACAAGATTGGCGTGGACCAACATGCCTTCAGTCCATGCGCCATGGCCAGAGCGCGCCATTCGTATGTATCCCATCGTGTGTCCGACGCGACATCGGCGGCAATCACTTGTTCTTTGAGAAATGCTGCCATGGCGCATGGACCCGAAAAGAGATTGACGGGTCTGCCATGGATCGACTCGTTATAGCTGAGGGGAAGGCTGGGCGCTGCACCGTGCTGCAGTCGATTTGAGATAGGGTCGACCAGCACAATTCCACAGATAGATCCGCTCGCGATATCTTCGATGAGTCGGCACAAGGCATCAAGGATGTCTGAGAGTCCATATCCGGTGGCGAGCATCTCGAGAATGCGATTTTCTCCGGCAAGCAATGTCTCGGTCCGTTTACGGTCTTTAACTGTATGGGAGGGGTCATCGAGCACGCCTGGTCGCTGATCGGTTTCAGTGTGATGGTCGGTTTCCATATGTCCTCTCCTGAATAGGGTAGGTTCTGTCCCGACCAGCTAAGAGGGACGTTTGTCTGGCCGTCGCGTTGCCGATTGCGTACCTCACTCCGTCGGCGGAGTGTGTCTAGATCATATCACAGGACATCAATCATACGCCCGGTGCTCGTCAGAAGTCACTAGCCGGACTATCAAAGGGGACGGTTGGCTCATTGGGATGGTAACCTTATCGGCTGTAACACAGTCGAAGTCCTCTCGGGATAACGGACTGATTGAAACTGCTAGAGGCAGGAGAATGCACGCAGAACGAAGACAAGCCTACGACACGGAGATGCATGCTGCAGCCGAGCACTATTATGGCAATAACCTGGACAAGGCTTTCTATCACCTAGAGCGCGCGCATATCTTGGGCCAATCGTTCACATTCGCTCATGCGAACGCGCACTGGCGGATGCTGAAGGTCGGCTGGAAACGCCGAGACCCAACAGAGAAAAGAGGCCAAGTTGGCAGGATTATTGGGGCGTTGATCTTCTCACGAATCTGGGTGCCGTTGGGGAATACCGGTGGTGCCTATGTTCATCCTTTTAGGTCCATGCCCATACCGGAAGAGTTTCGGGCCTTGTTGAAGAGACGGTGACATAAAATCCTCTCGCCGTTAAAGCTGCGAGGCAAAACTGATGAACGCGCTGTTATTAATTATCGTCAGGGTGCTGATTTTCTTTTCGGTAGCCCTGTTAGTTGTCGGTATGTTTAAGCCGGAGTGGATAGGCTGCGGGAAAAAACAGCTCAACCGAACAACCATCATTGCTATAGCGATAGGCCTATTGATGATTGGTTTGATTGGCGCTGGTGCAGTTCAATTTACTGGGAAGAAGAATACTGAAGCCATGAATCGCGGCAAAATGCTTAGTGAGGCTGTGTATGTAGTCGGCGATACTACGCTTCGCTGCAACCCAGGAGCGAAACCCGGTACCGCAGGCGCCAGCAATGATGAAAAGACACCGGCTGGTATTCGGTACATGGTCAAAACGCCGAGCAATTACAACGCAACGATAGCTCATCCGTTACTCATGGTATACGCGCCGGGGGGGAGAAATCGATATGAGTCGGAAGAATATATGTATCTTACGCAAGAGGCCACGGCGGCAGGTTTTATTGTGGCGTATGCCGATCACCGCGCGATGACTCCTGAAACTGTTGAAAAGCTCGCTGAAATACCGGGGCTGATCGAAAAGAAATGGTGTATCGACAAGAAACGGATTTTTCTCACCGGTCATTCTGATGGCGGGACTACTGCTATGGGCATCGCGTTTATCAATGGCACCAAGCATATTCCCGCGGCGATTGCTCCCAGTGCGATGGGCATCAGGGGGGAGGATTTGAAGGAATATCAATGTCCTAACCCGCTTCCCGTGATGGTCATGCACAGCAGCCATGACACTCTATTCCCAGGGTATGGAAAAGAGGCCATACAATGGTGGGTTGCCTGCAATGGTTGCGACGCGACCCCCCCTGTTAAAGATGCAGACGGTTGTGTAACGTATAAGGGGTGTAGGAACAACGTCGCCACACGCTACTGCGAAGGCACGGGGACACATCCCCAATGGCCGGGGAAAAATAAGGCGATCATTGATTTTTTTAAGAGTTGTCAAGATGTCCGTTGAAATTGTCCGAGCGTCTCCGGTAAGTCAATACTTCGAATTTTCCCATGATCGATGCCGTGGGCTGAACCGCGCAGGGGTGATTCCATGAACAATCTACGGCGGGTGACCGTCTCGCACCACGTCGGATGGGGTGTTCTGATCGTAGTCTGTTCACTCGCCACTGCCGGCTGTGCACAGCCGGTTGCGAAAATTGACACGACCTCTTTTGGTCCATCGCAGGATCAGATGGACATTGCTGGCTACTACCGAGACCAGGCCAAGGTTCTGAAGGAGAAGGCCGGCGCGATTGCCGAGAGCGCTGATAGGTATGAGCATCTCTTCGGCCCTGAGTCGGACTGGGTCAGTGGAGCCAGGCAACTCTCTCGGTACTATGCCGTAGCGGCTCAGGATCTGGAACGTCGGGCTGAAGCCCTTGCGGATGCTGCTCGAACGGGACGGCAGCGGCACCAGTGACCGACAACTACAATAGTAAAATAGTAAATAGGAGGACCTATGAAGCGCCCAACTCATTCTCGCGCGATCGTGCTGGTGATTCCGATTCTGTTGTTGGTGTACGGGTGTGGGAGTACCGTCGACGCCGGGAAGCGTGGCCTCCGATGGTATCCCTTGACCTCGGGCTTGATGAAGGAGCCGCTCAAGGACGGGTATTATTGGCACGCGCCCTGGAACAATGTGTTCGCGTACGAC
>DASVEA010000261.1:0-2624 GCA_036380815.1 Nitrospiraceae bacterium | reverse complement strand
GGCGGCTGACGAGGTCGCAGCTAGAAGTGTTTGACCATACGATGAATGTCCTTCAGCACGATGAGCTCCTGGACCCTCGCTACCTTATGCTCTTCGTTCTTATGGTGAAAACGGGCATGCGACCCGGCGAAGCCATTGCGTTTCAACCGGGGGACCTGGATGTCCGTCAGCACACCATCCGCATCGAACGGGCAGCGACCCTCGGAGGGCTGGTGAAATCGACCAAGACTGCGGAGGTCAGAAAAGTGGACCTCAGCGCCAAGCTGATCCCAAAACTGGAGGGCTATCGTGCCTGGCTGGAGCTCGAATCCATGGCTGGCCGATGGGGCGACACTCCCTGGCTCTGTCCGAATGATCAGGGCAGGCTGTATGAGGAACGCCATCTACGGCGTGTCTTTCATCGTATCTTGCATCGGGCAAATCTGCCTAGCTTCCGCGTGTACGATCTTCGTCACACGTATGCCAGTCTGCTCCTGTCGTCCGGTGTTCCCCTACTCTATGTGTCGCAGCAACTCGGCCACACCATCCCGACTACGACGCTACGGTACTATGCCCGATGGATTCCGACAGGCGAGCAGCGATATGTCGATGTGTTAGACAAGACCGCGGAGAAAATTTGGCACCAAAACTTGGCACCAGAGGTGCGCGATGGTCAGAAGCCATTGATTTCAGGACTGATCCATCACGGCCGACCCATGATGATGAATCAACAACCACTCATCCCCGATGCGCTCGAAGAGATTTGTGGCTAACACCTTTGCCTGCTGCGGTTCGTCAGATTGATGGGTGGTAATGTTCTCCTCGCAGACGACCCAGGCCATATCACCTGCCACCTGCACCATCACGTCGGTGAGCTCGAACGTCATGGAGAAGGTATTATTAAAGATCAAGACCCACGAGTCGCGCACACTCGGCCAGCCAGACCGCAACGTCCAGCCGGGATGGATGCAGGTTACGTATTCCTGGTGCGCCCAAATCTTATCCATCTCGTCGATGTCGAGATTGCCGAACGCGGCATAAAACGCGTGGTTCGCTTTGTTCACTTCTTCGATGTATTGTTCCAGCATGCGCGGCCCCTCACCTGAAAAATGAGCCATATCATACTGCAATCACGGAGACGAGGGCGAGGGGGACGGAAATAACCAGGCCATCCTTCTTGCTCGCCGCCCGCGCACGAAAAAGCCGTGCTCGGTCAATGCGCGCAGGGAAGGATAACCTGGCTATTCCCTTTATCGGGTGGATGAGTCAAGAAGGGATTGATCTTCGCAGGCTGCTCAAAAAGCCCGCCAGCAAGGCCGCAGGTGAGTCGAAACCGGAGGCGTACCCTCAGGGGTACGTTGAGGATTTCGATGAGCCGAGAACGAAGCTGGCGGGTTTTTTCAGCAGCCGACTAGGTTGTGAGGCGGGAGGTTTGCCGATCGACCACCCACACTCCCGCCAGGATCAATGCGATGCCGAGGATTTCACTCATGCCCACCGGTTCTTTCAACAGCACCGCAGACAGGACGATGGCGGCCACAGGCGTCAGATTGCCAAGGACGGAGGCGCGCGAGGGCCCAATTCCCTTCACGCCGAATAGCCAGGCCTGTTGCGCGATGGCCGTGGCGAACAGGACCAGATACCCCAGCGCCATCCAGTCCGCCGGTGTCACGGACCCGAGTCCCGCATCCAGCATTTTGCGATCCGTCCACAACAGGGGAATTTGGAGGATGGTGGCGACGAACAACGTCGTCCAATTGACGGTTAAGGCCGAGTGGCGCTCCATGAGCTGCCGGCTGCCGATACTATAGAGGGCCCAGCTCACCACGCCGAGAAAGACCAGCAGGCTGCCGAGCAGTGGCTGATCGCCTGCGGCCTGAAACCCCGCCACGGAGACCAACCCCACTCCTGCGAAGGACAGGAGACCGCCCGCCCACACGGCGCGCAGCGGGACATCGTGTATCAACACTGCTGAAAGCAGCGCGGCCACTACCGGACTCGATCCGATAATCACCCCACCCACGGCCCCGCTCACATAGTTGAGCCCCATGAGAATGAGCAGGTGGTTGCCCAACACGCCGAGCCCGAGCAGTCCCAGCATACGCACATCCGCCTTGGTCAGCTTTGACAAGGTGCCTTCATGCCACCACCACGTGGTCAAGAGAATCGCCAACCCGCCAATGTCCCGCAAAACCGAGGCTTCAACAGCTGAGAATCCGCTGAGAGCCAGCTTCTGAGCCACGATCGACCCGCCCCAGAGCACAGCGGCAGCGATGATCGCACCGTAGGCCAAACGACTTGTCTGAGGTGTCATAGGCAGTGGCTACAATCCTTGTTGACAGGCGTTGAGCAATTTAGCCTCATTATTCATGACGGTTCGTCGCGAAATCGCCCGAAAGCACGTTCCTCGTGAAGCGTATCTCGCACGCGACGATACAGACACACATATTTCTGTCCTGCGCTTCACGCGTATGTGCAGCGGATCGGCGATTGAAGCAGAAACGTTCATGAATCATGCGGGCTAGTTTGAAAACGGATCGGTCGTTGCGTACACTGCATGACAGGATGCAGATCGGCGCGATCATAGCATGACGGTTCCTGAAGGAGACACTCTACTGTGAAAACCCTGAAGACTGTGGAAGCCT
>DASVEA010000260.1:0-3757 GCA_036380815.1 Nitrospiraceae bacterium | reverse complement strand
CCGCTCGTCCGGATTGATGTCCTTCCTTCGCATCGGCGATCGAGCGGCAGGCGCCATTAAGTCGGGCGGAACGACCAGGCGGGCCGCCAAAATGGTCTGTCTCGATTTGGATCATCCCGACATCGAAGAATTTATCAACTGGAAGGTGGTGGAAGAGCAAAAAGTCGCAGCCATGGTGACTGGCTCGAAAATCTGTGCACAGCGCCTCAACGCCGTCCTCAGGGCCTGCCACCTCGTCGATGGCGCCGGTCAGAGTAAAATCGAGATCGATGCCAAGCAGAATCCGATCCTCAAAGAAGCCTTGGCCGCCGCTCGGCGGGATGCGGTTCCAGAATCCTACATCCAGCGGATGTATTCCTATGCGCAGCAAGGGTTCACGCATTTTGTGTTTCATGAGTACGACACGAATTGGGACGGCAAGGCCTACCAAACGGTGTCCGGCCAAAACTCAAACAACAGTGTGCGCATTCCCAACGAGTTTTTTGCGGTGTTGGAGGCAGACGGCGATTGGCAACTCAAGCGACGGGTCGACGGCAAAGTCTCTAAAACCATCAAGGCGCGTGACCTGTGGGATCAGATCGCTTGGGCCGCCTGGATCTGCGCGGATCCAGGCACGCAATACGACACCACCATCAACGAATGGCATACTTGTCCGGAGGATGGCCGAATCAATGCTTCCAATCCTTGCTCCGAATACATGTTCCTCGACGATACGGCATGCAATTTGGCTTCGCTCAACCTCGCACAATTCTTCTCGACCGACGGCCAATTCGAACTGGAGAATTTCCGCCATGCAGTGCGCCTCTGGACGATCGTACTGGAGATCAGCGTACTCATGGCTTCGTTTCCCAGCCGCGCTATTGCCGAGAAGAGTTTTGAGTTCCGAACGCTGGGGCTTGGCTATGCCAACTTAGGTACTGTGCTGATGCGGCAAGGCATTCCGTACGATTCTCCCAAAGCACTGGCCATCAGCGGTGCGCTGACCGCGATCATGACCGGCGAGGCTTATGGCACATCGGCTGAAATGGCTGCAGAGCTGTGGCCTTTTCCGAGCTATGCCAAGAACCGCGAGGCCATGTTGCGCGTCATCCGTAATCACCGGCGAGCCTCGTACAATGCTGCTCCGGAAGAATATGAAAATTTGACGATTACACCGAAAGGGATCCAGCCCGAGCATTGTCCTCACGAGTTGCTCGTGGCCGCACGCCGTGCCTGGGACCGTGCCCTCGAATTGGGGACGGCTTACGGGTATCGCAATGCGCAGGTCACGGTGATTGCTCCTACGGGCACGATCGGACTCGTGATGGATTGCGATACGACGGGTATCGAACCGGATTTCGCACTTGTCAAATTCAAAAAACTGGCTGGCGGAGGTTATTTTAAGATCATCAATCAAAGTATACCCGCTGCACTCAGAGCCTTGGGGTATGCCGAGTCTCAGATTCAGGACATCGTGAACTATTGTGCCGGCCGGCAAACTTTGCAGACCGCACCATTCATTAACCATGAGACCCTGAGGCAGAAGGGGTTCGACGATGCCGTACTCGCACGAATGGAGGGCGGTTTGTCCCAGGCCTTTGAGATTCAATTTACGTTTAATAAGTACGCGTTGGGTGAGGACTTCTGCCGGGAGAAATTGGGATTGACCGATGCGCAATTGAATGAATCCAATTTCAACATGCTGAAAGCGCTGGGATTTACACAAGAAGAAATTGCCGCTGCCAATGACTATTGCTGCGGCACCATGACGGTGGAAGGAGCCCCACATCTCAAAGCCGAGCACCTTCCGATCTTCGATTGTGCCAACCGCTGTGGCCGGATCGGTCAGAGGTATATCGCCGTCGATGCGCACATCCGTATGATGGCGGCGGCACAACCATTCATCAGCGGTGCCATCAGCAAGACGATCAACATGCCGGCCGATGCGACGCTGGAAGAAGTGAAGTCGGCCTATTTGTTTGCCTGGAAGAGCATGGTCAAGGCCGTGGCTCTGTATCGCGACGGCTCGAAGTTGAGCCAACCGTTATCGGCCTCAACGGACAGCGGAAAGACCGTGGAAGCTTCGTCTGAAATATTGTCGATTGCGGAAAAGATCACAGAACGAGTGTTGGTACGGTACCTGGCAAAGCGCCGACCACTTCCGGCCAGACGCAATGGGTACACGCAGAAAGCCGTCGTCGGGGGGCACAAGCTATATCTACGCACGGGTGAGTATGAGGACGGCACTTGCGGCGAAATCTTCCTCGATATGCACAAAGAAGGGGCCGCATTCCGCAGCCTCATGAACTGTTTTGCCATTGCGATTTCACTGGGCCTCCAACATGGCGTCCCGCTGGAGGAGTTCGTCGAAGCGTTTGTGTTTACCCGCTTCGAGCCGAATGGGCCGGTCAAATTGAACGACCGTATCAAAATGTCCACGTCGATCATCGATTACATATTCCGAGAGCTTGCCGTGACCTATCTTGACCGCTATGACTTGGCACAGGTCCAGGAAGAGGATCTTAGAATGGACTCCGTCAAGATGGATGAGCAAGATCCCGAATGTGTCGAGGAGGAAGCGACTCCCGAAACGCTGGCTTCGGCCTCAATCAGTTCCGAAATGTTTCCTGCTCGACGCGGGGCGATACCACGTCATAAGGGCAATGGCCACGGAAATGGAAATAGTAACGTAGCCCATACCGTCGAACTGAAGCGTGAAACGCTGACCTTGACTGCCATCCAGATGGCACGCCAAAAGGGTTATGAGGGAGATCCCTGCTCCGAGTGTAAGCAGTTCACCATGGTACGAAACGGGACCTGTCTCAAGTGTGAAACCTGTGGCACCACGAGCGGCTGCTCGTAAGAGGGAGGACTCAATGGATACGGTGCTTCGGGAGCAAGGGATTGTCACAGTCCACGATCAGGTCGTCAGTCTGGTCGCGCAGCGATGGGCGAAGGCCTTTCATTGTAAGGTCACGATCCATACCAGTCTTGAGCAAAACCCCTGGGCTGATCCTCAGCAACAGTGCGATATTGTCGGATGGCAGGTGAGTTCCGCCGGTAATACGATGGAATGGCTGGCTGAGGTGGAAACCGATGATTCGATCAGGGATGTCGCAACCGTTTCAGCATGGAAGGAGGCGGTCGTTCGCGGGATCCCACTCTATCTGTTCGTGCCACGCGGCCTCAAGGAGTCGGCACAGAAGCTGGCGGAGGACGCCTCTGTCCCCGTTAGCGGAATATACGAGTACACGTTTGTGAACGGTCTATGTCAGGTGCTCTAGCAGGATTCTGAATAGAGGGCGGTGAATTTCTATACTCGGTAAGAAGATCGTCATCATCATGTGCCTCCACGCCACGGAGTAATTCCCATGCCCACAACGACACAATTGGTCATTAGCGGATTGAGCAGGCCCGGCGTTATGGCTCAAGTGGCCCAGGTCCTCGGTGAGGCGAATGTCAACATCAAGGCTTTTTCTGCTCCAGAAGTCACCGGAACGGGAAAGCTAAGGCTGTTGGTCGCGGATCTGGAAGGGGCCCGTGCGGCACTGAAACTAGCAAAGATCAAGTTTACGGAGGAAACCGCCTTGTTGTTGAGCCTCGAAAACAAGCCAGGGGCTTTGAAAGAAGTGGCGGATCTGCTGACCACGGCTCGCATCAACATTAAATGCGGCTATTGCACCCCATCCCGCGAAGGGAAACGCGCGATCGTGGTCCTGACAGTCTCAAACACAGCTAAAGCGCTCACTATCTTGCAGAATCAATCACTCGACGAGTT
>DASVEA010000259.1:0-4380 GCA_036380815.1 Nitrospiraceae bacterium | reverse complement strand
GACCGGATGGTGTGAGATGCGTTCATGTTGGGATTAGTAGTCCTGATGGTTCAGGAATGCAGGGTGATCTGACACGATCGAAGTCTAACAAAGGGTCTGTAGATGGTCAATTTTCACATGAGTTCTTGCATCGACCGGTCTGGAGAGGGCGACTCGTAGGGTTTTGCGCCAGCCGGCGGACTTTTTCAGCCTCCTGCTATTCCGGTACGAGGATCAGCATCCAAGGAGGGCTTTCTTCCACCATGTCAGAAAACCGCCGGGCAGTACTGCTGGCGGGAATTTCTAGAAAGACGGCTCCACGGCGAATCTGAACTGAGCGGAAACAATAGAAGGGGGCCTGCGTCGGGTAAAGCGGGAGGACTCGTGGAACTTGTCTGCGTAATGGGCCGCAGTCTGACAGGTTCAAGGTCTCGCCGAGCGCAAGGCGCGAGAGCCGATCGAAGATCTCGCCGAAAATCGTCGGGAGATTGTCTGATGTGAAGGGCTGATTGTCCGGTCGATAGCGGGCATCGTCGAGGAGTTGCGCCAGGAGTTCCCAGAAGACCTGGATATCGACAGCTCCGAGGACACAGAGGAGGCCTCGGCGTGCCAGGAGGTCGAGTAGGGCGAGGGGGCCTCGAATCTCGAACTTCCATGGCGGAAAGAGGAGTGGACGGTCACCATGCTGGACCTCTAGGGCCGGTTCGCCGGAAAAGTGGGTCTGCCGAAACGTGCCTTTGGTTCGATGGAGCTCTTGAGTGATGATGTGATCGGACAATCGGGTCGGTTCGTAGGCGAACGTGGGTGTCGCGGGAGCCCAGCAGGTCGCGATCGTATAGCGGGGTGCGAGCTTCCCAGCCTGGTCGAGGTTGTCTAGGTCGAACATGTCTTGGTTTCCGTAGAATTGAAATGAGAGCCCGGTCCGCGACCGTAGGCCGTTGAGTCGTTCCCGTTCCGGATGCAGCGGTCCTCCCAGCTTTGATCCCGGCTGAAGCCGATCAAGCGCATGAAGAATCAACTCGCGCTGTCGCTGTTGAAGGGAGGACACGTATTGCTCGACCAGTTCCGTGGTAAACGAGAGGTCTCCGGCTCCCAGATCGAGCAGGGAGGCCACGTCTGCATCTCGCAGCAGGTCAAAGGGATTGGAGTGGGAGCGAGCGAACGCTTCAATCTCTTCGCTCTGCAGGGAGGTCACCGGCCACTGAGACGTCGGGCCCTCAACGAGGCCGAACCACACACAGAGGGCCCGCACGGCTTTTGTCGGGGGGAGCCCCGTGAGTTCTTTGAGCCGGGGGCCTGGGAGATCCTGAATTCGTGCAGCTTCTGAGTTTCCCAACGCCAGGGTGATCGCATCTCGGATGATGACGGGAAGATCGACGCGGTGGGCTTCCCCGATCAACCGTTTCAACGTCGCAGTGAGCTGCTTTGCTTCAACAAGTTTGCGTGAGGCCTCCCACTCCTTGTCGCGTTCCTGCAAGAGTTGGGTGACCTGTGAACGAAAGTCTGCAAGGATCTGTGCGGTAGAATTCATGAGTCGGTTGGTGCAGGGCGCGTGATTGGAAATCGGTTGATGTCAGTTGGTGAACGTGTGGCAGCATAACGACCTAGTCCATGAGCGTCAAGGTTGCCGCCTTGCCCATCCCGAGAGACCTGTGTTAGGTAGGGGCTATGTGTAAGACACTGGTACTGCTCGCTCCACAAGCAATCTTCGTTACATTCAAGGTGCTGTTGGCGGTTGGAGCATTGTGGTTCACCGTGGCCTGCACGAGTGGAGGAGGCGCCAGGACTTCTGCCTCCTCGGATGATGGGCATCATGCGCCGTTCAAGAAATGGCAGATCATCGATACGGCGACGGGGCAGCCGGTTTCTTTCGACCAATGGGCGGCATTGTTGCTCCAGCAGGACATCATTTATCTTGGCGAGGAACATCACAATCGGTTTCATATCGATGCGGCGCTGACGGTGCTGCGGAGGTTGAAGGCGGAGGGACGTACGCCGGCCTTGGCCATGGAAATGTTCGGCTGGGATGGCCAGGCGGCATTGGATCAGTATGTCTCCGGGTTAGAAATGAACCGTCAGGAATTCCTGGAGGCAGTCCGGTGGAAACAGAACTGGGGTGGCCCGTTCGAGGATTATGAACCGCTGGTTCTGCTGGCGAAAGAACATCATTGGGCTGTGGATGCCATGAATCCTCCGAAGCCGTTGGTGCGGATCGTCGCCAAGAACGGGTTGGCTCAAGCGGAGGCTGATCCCATAATGGCGCAATGGGGCATGAACGATGAGGCCATGGTCGATGATCCGATCTATCGGGCGCGGATTCTTCAGCAGCTCCAGGCCTGTCATGGTAAGGGGGACGACAGCCTCTATCAGACGATGCTCGAGGCCTCCATGGTTCGCGACGAAGGGATGGCCAAGACGTTGGTCCAGCGCCTCAACCGGATTCACTTGGGGGCCGATACCCTGGCCGGACCGCTGGTGAGCTATACAGGGGCCGGACACATTCAGTACAACCTTCCGGTTCCTAAGCGAGTGGCCCGCCGTCTGACTGGTCAAGTCCGCCAGGTCTCAGTCTATATGACGTCTTTCGAGGTGGGGCGCATCGAGGAATTACAAGACATGATCCGTGAGAAGATTGCGGACTATCTGTGGCTGACACCGGTCAGCGCGCAGGGGCCGCCTCGCCGATGTTGAGAATAGTGCGGGCCCTTGACAGTTTCCTCGGTCTGTTTCAGACTACGCATCAACCTCAGGTGGAGTTGTTTGCGATTGGGAACTCAGAGCATGCGAAACAAGATCCCCTGTTCCGCTGAGCGGTTAAGCCTCCTGGACCCTCCGATGATCCAGTCGGTGGTTGATCGCAATGCCTTTCACCTCGGCAATCAGTACCTCTCTGAGAATCGCGTTCGGATTGTCGAGGCCGATGATGCCCAGATTTCGGCCGCCGTCATCGGGAATTCCGGCCTCTACGAACAGACGATCCGTCTCAAGGATGGGCATCTCATCTCAAAGTGCAGCTGTGCGTTGCCGGAAGAACCGATGTGTCGTCATTGTATTGCGGTCCTGTTGGAATATTATCGCTGGGCACAGCCGAGGAATGGCCAGCAGAGGAAGGCGAAACCGTCCACGGCTCCACAGCCGGCACAGGCCTCTCCGAATCGTGACAGCGTGCCTGCGCCAAGTTCCGCTTCGATGACCGACCTGAAGCTGGGCGAGGTGATGGCATTCATCGAATGGCTGCAACCTACGGTAAAGGCATTGGAGCGTGGGCTACCGTTGCCTGATTCGCCAAAGCTCGGCGGGGATCTCGCTTCCTCTATTCAGGCCATTCGTAACCTTGAGGAGCGCCGCCGCGAGAGCGAAGAAGTACGGATCAACCTGGAATCCGACATGCGAGACCGAGAAGCCTATGCCGGCCGATTGACGCAACAGGTGCAAGCTTCCATGGAGGAAATCAAGGCGGCCCAAGCCAGTTCTCAGCTACTGCAGCAGGAACTAACTGCTTGTAAAGAGATACTCGCGAAGGTTTCCGAGGTTGCTTCCGAGGTCGGGAACTATGACAGTCAACTCAAGTTTATCGCAGGTGAGGTGATGTCAAAGGGATCACAACTCGACAAGCTCGCTCAATCTTTCGGGGAAGTCTCGACGGCGTTGAAAACGATTACCAAGACCTCTGCCATTTCCTAGCCCATCCCGTTTATTTTTTCCTCCGAGGCTCCATTCTAATTCTCCTTCGCCGAATACTCCGTAGCGTCCGGCCTTCGTAGCCGAAGTAGCTGCTTCGACGGAGCAGGCTGCTGCGGGGATGCAGGCGAGGGAAGGTCGCTATCCGCTCGTGAGCATCACTTGATGGGCGGTTGTGAAACAAGGATGGCCTGAGTGATCCCCGCAGCCGGACGGGCTGTCCCATTGCCGGTGAGTCTGGCACGAGGGGACACGTTCATTGTCTGACCGGCCAATCGAGGTCTCCCCGCGCGGAGTGCTTTCGTTCGTTTTGGGAAGGAACTCTGACGCAGGGATTCCATCTCTGTCAGGGAAGCCCCTAGGGACTGAGCGATCAGCCAAGCGAGCGTCAAGCCAGGACTCCAATAGACTGCATCGCGCAGACGGTCGACGAGATCACTGGGGAGACAGACCGTTAACCGGATCGTTCGGGGCTGTGGTCCTCCAGCCTTGCTCAGGCTGGAATAAGGACTAGCGGCCCCGCGGCGCTCATTCTTGGTCGAGTTACTCGGTGTAGCTTGATCGGTCAGCGACATTGTGTACCTCTATCCCTCCTGCCTTAGACTGCTGCTGTCAGATTGAAGGGCCGCGCCGCTGCTGAGGGGCAGGACGCGGCCCCGATGGCGGAAGCCCATGCCAGTGGGAGGGCTCCGGATGGGCATAATCCAGAGGTAGTCCCAG
>DASVEA010000258.1:0-8944 GCA_036380815.1 Nitrospiraceae bacterium | reverse complement strand
GAGCGTTGATCAACGTTTCTTCAATAACCTTATTACCCGATGTCTTTGCACAGATGGTCATTCCGTCGAGTAAGGGGACCCCGCTGGAGAGCAAAGTCCCGAGCGTACGGGTAAACTTGGCAACCGAGGCTTTTCTGATTAGGTCTCCAACTACTGGTAACTTGAGAAGTAACTTATCAATAACCATCCGCCCTTGAACGGTCCCATAGTATTTTTTAATGCCAAAAAGGATCCCCACAATACCCCCGAGAATGACATACCAGTACGCTATAAAGAAGTTACTGGTGTCGATAACTATTTGCGTAGGGCCAGGCAACGCCACTTTCCCGCCTGACAGTTCAAGAAACATCTTTGCAAAGATTGGAATGACAAAAAGCATGAGAATAGTGATAACAACAACGGCAACTCCCATAATCGTGGCAGGATAGACCATGGCAGACTTGATCTGCCCTTTGAGTTTCATCGCTTTCTCGATGTATTTGGCGAGACGCGTTAAGATTGTATCAAGCAGGCCGCCCACCTCGCCCGCATGCACCAAGTTGACGTAAAGATCGTCGAAGACTTTAGGATGGCGCCGCAAGGCGTCAGAAAAGGTCGAACCCGCCTCCACCTGAGCCTTCACTTCACCGATCGTTTCTCGCAGCACTTTATTCTCGGACTGGGTCGAGAGGATTTCGAGACACTGCACCAAGGGCAGGCCCGCATTGATCATCGTGCCAAATTGTCGCGTAAATACAACCAGATCTTTATCGGTAAGACCAGACCCAAAACTCAGTTTGAGTCCGCCGGCGCCACTTTTCTTTTCTTCAAGACTGGTGACGACGACGCTTTGCTTGCGAAGTTGATCCACCGCCTCATCTCGGGTTTTTGCGCTCAGTTCACCCTTCTTGACGGCACCCGATCTGCTTCGTCCGACATACGCAAAGGTAGCCATACGCAACACTCACCCTTCGATGTGGCCATCGCCCTGGCCGGTTGTAGACTGAGGTGAATACCTACCAGGCGAGTCTACTGGCCACCCCCAAACCTGTCAAACAAATGCACAATCTCTGCGCAGGCGACGAGGCACGCAGGCTTAAGCAATACAGAACCTTAGCTGCTGATCGCACTCGTGTGCCGATAGCCTCGGTAGAGATAATGCAACCCGGACAAGAGCGTGAAGGAGACCATGCCGAACAAGAGAGGCAGCAAGTAGGTGAGATCGATGTCACGGGAACGCAGAAATATTACCAACACGACATAGGATAGCTGGAGAAACGTGGTGCCCTTGCCTAAGAATGTGGGGGAAATATCCACGCGAGAATCTGTGAAGTGCGCCACCGCCGTTCCCAACATCAGTATCAAGTCTCGGCTGACCACTAGGATGGTGACCCACGTCGGAATTAAATGAATCATCGAGAGCGTGATGAACCCGGAGGTGAGGAGCAGCTTATCGGCCAGAGGGTCCAACACGGCCCCGAGCCGAGTATACTGATTCTTCACGCGGGCGATCGCCCCATCGAGCGCATCAGTGAGTCCGGCCACGATAAGCACGATGAACGCTAGAGTAAATTTTTCGTAGATAAGTAACCCGACGTAGCAGGGAATCAGGAGAATACGGAGGATGGTCAAGCTGTTGGGGATATTCATATCTTCCGGAACACAACGGGCGACCACAGCGGGGGGAAATGATAGGTGGGCGTTACGCGGTTGTCAACGGCTTGCAGTCGGCACGACCCCTCCCTATAATCGGAGCCCGGGACCATTCCATTTGAGTGTCATGGAGGTTGCAATGAGTTCGCTTCCGCTGCTCTTCAAAAAAGACGGACTGATTGAAAAACACCAGGTTGAAGGAGTCGACCCGAGCGATCGGTATTTCAATCGCACAGTCCTGGTAAATCGAACACCCTCAGGCTACGCCGCCAAGGTCATGTATGAAGCTCTGACTGTCGATGGGCACTCGCACCCGACCATAGCCGCTGCGGTACAAGAACTCATCGAAGCGATGCAGGGATTCGGCTTCACCAAATTGAGAACCCGCGCCAATTTCAAAGGCACGAAGTATCTCGCCGAAAAAGAAACCTGGCTCGATTACCAGGACCTGGCGTAGCCCCGAGTATCACGCAGACACAAACTCCCGATATACCAGGTCGTGAATACACGGGCGGAAAACCTTAATCTTCTCGTTCCTTCGGCTCGGATGAACCCGGTTGGATAACAACACCACCTCCAATTCGCACAACGGATCAATCCACAGCGACGTCCCAGTGTAGCCAAGATGCCCGAACGACCGCTCGGAAAAATGGGACCCCGATGAGGACGGCGCCGACGGAGTGTCCCATCCCAACGCCCAACTCGATCGAACGGCAGATTCCTGGCGGGTCGTAAACTGCCGGACAAGTTCCCCGTCCAGAATCGACTCTCTTCCATGATAGCCGCGGAGCCAGGCGCCGGAAACAGCCAGCACCGACTCGGCAGTCCCGAATAGCCCTGCATGGCCCGCGACGCCACCCATCGCCGCGGCATTCTCGTCGTGCACCTCCCCACATAAGACTCGATTGCGCCACTCGTCCTGTTCAGTCGGGGCAATGCGTAATACATCAACCATTGGGCGTACAACATCGAGGCGCGCTCGCCCCGCCGTAGGGCAAAACATCAGTGGGTCGGCCCGTAGCGGTCGGATGATGGCGTCTTCGCACCAGAGATCCAACGTCATTCCACTGAGACGTTCCACCAAAAACCCTAACAACATGAATCCAAGGTCGCTATAGACGCTTTGCTCTCCGCGTACATTGATCAATGGTTCGTCACGAATCATCTTCAATACATGTTGCTTGACGGGATGATTCCCCTCAGAGAGCCCCGGGGCAATACCTCTTGCGTCAAGCCGCTCGTATAACGGACGCCATCCAGGCAAGCCCGAGCGATGAGTCAAGAGCTCTCGCACCGTTGCCTGACCGATCGGCGCCCCTTCAAGTTCGGCTAACACCTCTTGCACGGGATCCCCAAGAGCAACCTTGGCGCGCTGAATCAATAGCAATACTGATGTAACCGTCGCCAGCGGTTTCGTGAGAGAGGCGAGGTCATAGATAGTAGCAGATTGTACGGGAGGGCCCGGAGGATCTGACGACAATCGCCCGGCTACCGCCACACATTGCACCTCGCCACGCAGACGCACCGCCAACTGAGCACCGGGAAAAACACCGTCGTCAACGGCCGATTGCAGTGCCGCCTGAATGACGTGATGGGAAGCCATAGCGAGATACCTGTCATGTGTGGGGGAATCTACTGTTGGTGGGCGCCGCGAAGCAAACCGAGAACCGCCAGTGAGCAAGGATCAACCGGGTCTAACACGTCACAACGCCGGGCTCGATTCTCCTTCGAGCTTCTCCTCCGATGCAGTCGCGGCGTCATGGAGTGCTTCCTGTTCTTCCACTTCAAACAGACGCTCGAACATCCGCAACGACGCGCGCAACCGTTCAATCATGAGCAGTCGCTGTTTCTGGAGCGACGAGAGGTCGCGCTGCGTATCGGTCAGCGCGACCCTGGCTTGACAGATCAACTCGCCGGCCTTCAGTTCAGCCTCCTTGATGACGAGATCCGCCTCCCGTTGAGCATTCCGCTTCACATCCTCTGCCAGCGATTGAGCAGACAGGAGGGTGTTCGACAATGTCGCTTCCGTCCGCTTCAGTTCAGCGAGCTGCTGTTCCAGAAATATGATCTTTTCTTGCTGAACCGCATGGTCTCGATTCAACAATTCGACCGTCTGTGCCAGTTCTTCAAGGAAGCGATTGACCTCTTCCTTGTCGTACCCGCGAAAGCTGACCTTGAACACCATTTGCTGAATATCGAGCGGTGTAATTTTCATGGTGCCTCCCCAATACTATGTCCGTCCATGGCTACTGCGATCTGAAGTAGCGAAGGTACGACGGCCCTCTGAAGAAATATCAGAATCAGGATGAGAATAAAAGAAGAGAGATCAAATCCTAAACGCGTCCCAACTATTCGGCGAATTGGAGCCAATGCTGGTTCAGTAACCTTTACCAGAAACTGCACAATAGGGTTCCATGGGTCAGGATTGACCCATGAGATGAGCGCGCGAGCAACAACAACATATATATAGATTTCTAAAACATAATAGATGACCGTTGCCAATGCGCTCAGGGCATTGCCTATGACAAACATCAGCGTCCCAACTCCTTCGATCGTGTGGTGGCCGCTTCGACCGCCGCCATCAGCGCGGCACGGAATCCCCCCTGCTCGAGCTGATGAAGCCCAGCGATGGTCGTGCCTCCGGGAGACGCCACCCGATCTTTCAATTGAGCGGGGTGCACCCCTGATTCCAGCACCAAGCGAGCTGCGCCGAGCACCGTCTGGGCAGCAAGAAGTTCGGCGGTCTGCCGCGGCAAGCCCATCATAACCCCCCCATCTGCCAGCGCTTCAATCGCCTGAAATACATAGGCCGGTCCACTGCCGCTCAGTCCAGTCACGGCATCCATCAATCGTTCCTCAACCAGCACCACCAGGCCGACAGCTTCGAATATTGTTCGAACCAGCCGAACGTCATCGTCGGAAACCCCGGCACCAATCGCAAGAGAGGTCATACCCTCCCGGACCAATGCCGGAGTATTGGGCATCGCACGAACGACCCGCGTCGCCCCGGCAATCTGTTCCGCGATTGTCCGAATCGTGACCCCTGCCGCAATAGAAATCACAAGAGCATGGGCCGGGGTCTGGCCAAGCTCACTGAGCACAGCAGGAATCATCTGAGGTTTCACCGCCAAGACGACCACATCAGCCCAAGTAACAGCCTCACGGTTGGAGGAACCGACCCGAATGCCGAACTGGCTTTTTAAGCGATCGCGGCGCTCGGCAACGGGATCCGTCGCCCATATCGACTCAGCAGAACACACCTGTCCTGAGAGGAGACCGCCGATCATGGCCTCAGCCATCTGGCCACCTCCGATGAAGGTGATCTTGCTCGTGATCGTTGGACTAGGCATGCCGCGCTCCCCCAAAAGCCCTGTCGACTCGCACTATTGTGGCTCCTCTTCAGCTGGAACGTGATAATCGTTTTACTTACCCGTTGAGAGTTCGTTCAAAGAGGGGTATTCGGCGAAGGAGAATAACATGCCACTGGATCAGCCCCCCCGCAGCCCTTCGATTTTTGGAAGCGCCACTTGGAAGTGGTCCTTACCCCTGTAGATCCAGCTTATCTGTTCAGCCACAGCTGAAGCGCCGTCTCTCGGAAGTTCTGAAGTATTGTACAGAAACCGCCGGGCAAATGTCAGCGCACACACCCAGAGTAGCTCCTATCGATGAGAGAGCAGAGTGATCCCGCTCACCATCGTCCCGTTCACCCGGCCTTCTCGTCGATAGGAATAAAAGAGCTGAGCATGGCAGATCGTACAGAGATTCACCGACGAAACAGAGGGTGCGGATACACCCTCTCCTACCACTTGCCGACGGATAAGGGCCTTGAGATCCAGCCGAGCCTTGTGCCCTTGATAGTCACGCACAAACGACTCCCAATCAGGCAATCCCATTCGGAGCTGGTCGAGCACCGGATCATCTACTTCATAGCAGCAGGGACCAGCCGAGGGTCCAATACTGACTCGCAGATCCGACCGAGTCGACCCAAATCTGGTCGCCATCAGGGTGAGGGTCTTCGAAACAACCCCGGCGGCGGCACCCCGCCAACCGGCATGAATCGCCGCCACGACACGCCGGCGTGGGTCATGCACGAGTACAGGGACACAATCCGCCGTGCGCACCGCCACCGTCACGCCGGGTTGATCGGTCACCAGCGCATCCCACCCGCCGGGGAACTGATCCGATTCGGTGAGTGGACGATCCACCACCAAGGCATCGGTCCCATGCACTTGCTTGACGGACAGCAGCCAACCACGCCCCTGCACCCCAGACTGACGAGCGGGCACTCCTACATCCAGTGCCAGCGAGTCTGCATGACTGCGTGTGCCAAAGAAATGTCGGACGCCGTCACGCGCGGACGCGAAGGCAGGAACCGTGATGACTGCTGCACTCATGGCCATACTCCACTGAGACTACTCACCCCTACAGACCTGTCAGCTCAGTCGACCTGCTTGCGCAGGAATGTGGGCACATCCCACTCATCATCAGTGACCGCTGCAGTTCGCTCCATCGACACGCTTGCATCCCCCATCCGCCGCAAGAAGGTCGGACGGTCGAGATCTTTGAAGGGCCGCTCCGCATACGATCGTTCCCCCATCGTCTGGCCGGCACCGGTCATCGTCTGTTGTCCGTTGCGGGAAGTCCGACCCGCAGCCACGGGAACCGGAGCGGACTGCTCTTCCCGTTCAAATCCGGTGGCAATCACCGTTACGACTAGGTCGTCTCCCATATCGGGGTTGATCACCTGTCCGACAATGATATTGGCTTCAGGATCGGCGGTCTGTTGGACAATCGTGGCTGCTTCCTCGATCTCGTGCAGCGACATGTTGGGTCCGCCGGTGATATTCAATAACACACCCCGCGCGCCCTCCACGCTGCCTTCCTCCAACAATGGACTGCAAATCGCCTTTTGCGCCGCTTCGATCGCCCGATTCGTCCCGCGTGCCACCCCCATGCCCATCACGGCGCGACCCGTATGCGACATCACGGTGCGGACATCGGCAAAGTCCACGTTCACATGGCCGGTGGTCGTGATCACATCCGCAATCCCTTGAATGGCCTGCCGGAGGACGTCATCGGCCACCTTGAAGGCTTCGAGCAGCGGCGTCGCTTTGTCGACGATGCCAAGCAGTCGCTGATTCGGGATCACGAGCAAGGTATCCACGTGGCGACGGAGATCGCGAATCCCTTCATCCGCATAAATCATCCGGCGATGACCTTCGTATGAAAAAGGCTTCGTCACGACGCCGACCGTCAAGATACCGAGTTCGCGCGCGATGCTCGCCACGATCGGCGCAGCACCCGTCCCGGTTCCGCCACCCATCCCTGCGGTCACGAACACCATGTCGGCACCCTCAAGACACTCCCGAATCTGATCTTTGCTTTCCAATGCCGAGTCTTTTCCGACTTCCGGCTTCGCCCCGGCGCCGAGTCCCCTGGTCCGCTCAGGACCCAGTTGAACCTTGTACGACGCCCGCGACCGATCCAACGCCTGCAGATCGGTGTTCGCGGCGATGAAATCTACCCGCGCCAATCCGGACATGATCATGGTGTTAAGGGCGTTGCACCCTGCGCCACCGACACCGATCACTTTGATCCGAACGGGGGACACGACATCCTCTTCAAATGAAAACATCAGGACACCTCCCTTTATAGAATCCGCGTTGCGGCCGTCCGCCACGCGCATGGTTAAAAGAACTCGAACATCCAGGACTTCATACGATCGAATACCTTATTGAACTGCCGTCCGCTGCGCAGACCAGCCGTGGCCATCTCCTCAACATGGTGCCGGGCATGGAGCAGCAGGCCGACACCTGTGGCATGCATGGGATTACTGACGATGTCGCGAAGCCCTCCGATCCCACTGGGCGCGCCGCGGCGAGCCGGAAGATTCAAGACCTGCTCTGCCGCATCAGGCATCCCTGCCAACAATGACGTTCCGCCTGTAATCACCGCCCCTGCCCCCAACATGCCCTCATAACCGGCGCGCGTGATTTCCCGACGAACCAGCTCGAAAATTTCTTCGACCCGCGGCTCAAGAATCTCGGCAATGTCGCGGAGCGAAAACGTCCGTGCGGGACGGTCCCCGACCGACGGGACCTCCACCGTTTCATGACCCTGCACCAATCCTGTTCGGGCGATCCCTCGCTGCAGCTTGATCTTCTCCGCTTCGGTCTGAGAGGTCAGTAGCCCGATCGCGAGATCCTTCGTCAGGTTCTGCCCGCCGATCGGCAAGACCGCGGAGTGCCGGATACTCCCTTCGAGAAAAATCGCAAGGTCGGTCGTCCCACCACCGAGATCGACCATGACGACCCCCAGGTCGCGCTCTTCCTGGCTGAGGACGGCCTCACTGGAAGCCAATGGCTGTAACACCATATCCACGACATCGAGCCCCGCGCGATTCACACACTTGATGATGTTCTGCGCTGAAGTCACGGCGCCCGTAATCACATGCACGTTGACTTCGAGACGGTTTCCGGACAGACCCAACGGCTCCCGAACCCCCTCTTGCCCGTCCACCATGAATTCACGAGGCAGCACATGAAGAATCCGTCGTTCATGGGGGATGACCGCCAGAGTTCGCGCGCTCTCGATCGCACGCTGGATGTCTTCCCGCGTGACTTCTGCCTTTTTGAGCGCCACGACCCCCTTGCAGTTCTCCGCGGAGATATGGCTGCCGGCGATGCCGGTATAGACGGAATTGATCTGAACCGCCGCCATCAGCTCGGCTTCCTCAACCGCCTTCTTGATCGATTCCACAGTACTCTCGATATCGACCACGACGCCTTTGCGAAGCCCTCGCGACGGGCTGGATCCGACCCCGATGATGTTGAGGGCCCCCTCATCGGTGACTTCCGAAACTATGGCGCAGATCTTCGTAGTCCCGATGTCCAGCCCTACAAGAATCTGATCGCGCTTCGGCACAGCCCTCACACCCTTTCCCGCACAATGACACGGTTGTCGTAACGCAGATCGATCTCGCTCACCTCGCGCTTCCGACCATCGGATGAGGCAGTTTTGAATGACGGTTTCACTTTCCGGAACCGCTCCCACTGATCAACCAGGGAATCGTCACCAAACTGGAATCGCACCCCATTGGCTGACGCCACCACATTCGAGGGATTCGCAAGATCGATTTCAACTCGCCCGTCGAGGGTAATGGCGATGAGCTTGGCCAGCACGACCCCGGACTGAACCGCGTTGCGGACACGTGCCTCGCCGCGCTGAAGGGCCTGACGATCCAGCCCAGTCAGCAATGGCAGCGTCTGGTCATCCTGCCTGCCCAACTTGGCAAGGAGGTATCCGCCCTCAT
>DASVEA010000257.1:0-2826 GCA_036380815.1 Nitrospiraceae bacterium | reverse complement strand
TTCATAAATGCCTCGAGGGTTGAGGATTAGCCCGCACTATTCATGACGGTTCGTCGCGAAATCGCTGAGCCGCGTCGTGAGACCGGCGCGCGGAGCCGTGAGGACCCGATGCGTACTCGTGCAGTACGGTGAGGGTCCGAGAGGCGAGCCCGCCGGCCGAAGGCTCGTCGTAGCAGCGGATCGGCGATTGCAGTAGAAGCATTCATGAATAATGCGGGCTAGGATTTTGACCTCAGGCCTGGTCCTCTAGCGGGCAGCGATCTTTATAGCCGGTGGTCGTTTCATGCCACCAGCGAACTTCTTGTTCTCCGAGCTTCCAGCATAGATAGACCACTCGGCCGTCACGAAGATGGGGAAAGTCACAGAGGCCGAGATCCAGGTCCTTCACCAGGATGCCGAGTTCCTGAATCGCCTGAAGATTTGTACTGACTTGTTGAAGCCCCAAGATGTAGAGGTGTCCAACGGTACTGCCCCCGCCATATTCGGCCTGGGCGCTGGCTTTCTGAATATCTTCTTTCGTGCGTGACAAGACGGCCTTGGCTTGCTGAATCGATGTCAAATTGGAATTGAGCTGGGGGATGAGGCGATTGGCCTCGGTCAATGTAAATATTCGCTCGTGCTGTCCGTGTTCGTCGTCGTGCGCCATGGTGCCCCCGCGAAGCTTCTCATTTAGCACACCACTCTTTTGCGCTGCAACCGCAGGCGTCGGCACAGTGCTGTTGTCAGGAAGAGCCGGGGCCGGCTGGACTGGCTCAGTGCGATGTGGGTAGCATGAAAAAAGAGATATCCCTGTTGACAAGGAACCGCGCTCGCGTTATTATCCACTTACTATCTCAGCTCGATTCAAAGTTATCTCCACACACAAGACTTCCGGGGCGCATCTCGACGCAAGTCACAATTGCTCAGGGAACAGAGGCGAGTCAGTTCGGCATGAGTTCCGGCCTGCAACAATATCCGCAACCATGAGACAGAGTCATACCCTGATAGCATAGCGACGAACAAAAACAGGTAAGTCCCTCACGGGTCACCCTCTTTTAGCTGATATACACGACACAATCATCAACGCATTACCATTCACCATAACTATTCAGTCCGTGGACAATTTCCCATGGTTCACCACGTGCGATTGCTGCCGATAACAATGCAGCAGGGGGCTTGAGAGGATACTCATGACACAAACGAAGGGGGAAGTTATGCATCTGGCGGAGTTGAAGCAGAAATCAATCGCTGATCTCAATGAAGTCGCGCGGGATCTGAAGATCGATGGCGCACCCAATCTGCGGAAGCAGGAATTGATTTTTGCGATTCTGCAGGCGCAGACCGCGAACAACGGCGTAGTCTTCGGCGAAGGCGTGCTCGAAACGCTCCCTGATGGGTTCGGATTTCTGCGTGCTCCCGATTCGAACTATCTCCCTGGTCCCGACGACATCTATATCTCGCCCTCTCAAATCCGGCGTTTCAATCTGCGCACCGGCGACATTGTGTCCGGGCAGATCCGGCCGCCGAAGGAGAGCGAACGGTATTTTGCGTTGCTCAAAGTCGAGAAGGTCAATTACGAAGATCCCGAAGTGTCTCGCGACAAAATCCTCTTCGATAACCTGACACCACTTTATCCGGAAGAGCGTCTGGTTCTCGAGTTCGACCGTGAAGAATATTGCACCCGCGTGATGGATCTCACGACCCCGATCGGCAAAGGCCAGCGCGGGTTGATCGTCGCGGCTCCCCGAACTGGGAAAACGATGTTGCTGCAGGCCATCGCTCGGGCCATTCTTAAAAACCACAAGGAAGTAACCTTGATCGTGCTGCTGATCGACGAGCGGCCGGAAGAAGTCACCGACTGGCAGCGGCAGGTGAAGGCCGAAGTCATCAGCTCCACCTTTGATGAGCCGGCTCAGCGCCATGCTCAAGTGGCTGAAATGGTGCTCGAAAAGGCCAAGCGACTAGTCGAACATAAGAAAGATGTCGTCGTGCTGCTGGACAGCATTACTCGCCTGGCGCGTGCCTACAATACCATTGCGCCGCCGAGCGGTAAGGTGTTGTCGGGAGGATTGGACTCGAACGCGCTCCAGCGGCCGAAGCGGTTCTTTGGGGCGGCACGCAATATCGAAAACGGCGGCAGTCTCACCATCATGGCGACAGCTCTTGTCGACACCGGTAGCCGGATGGATGATGTTATTTTTGAAGAGTTCAAAGGGACGGGCAATATGGAAGTCCATCTCGATCGCCGTTTGGCCGATAAGCGGCTCTTCCCGGCCATCGATATCAGCCAGTCTGGGACGAGAAAAGAAGAATTGTTGGTGGATAAGGATCGTCTCAACAAGATGTGGATTCTGCGCAAGGTGTTGAGTCCGCTTGGGACGATGGAAGCCATGGAGTTTCTGATGGACAAGTTGCATGGCACCAAGACCAATCAGGAATTCTTGCAGTCGATGAATCGATAATATCCGACTTGTATCTGGTCGATGAGACAGGCTACAGTGACGGGTCTTCGAATGGGCGAAGGCTGATGAGTGTGATGTCAGGGGAGTGTGAATTATGAAGAAGGGGATTCATCCCGTGTACCGGGAAGTTGCGGTGCATTGCGCCTGCGGCAACAAATATAAGACCCGATCGACGGGTGGCGATATCAATGTCGATATTTGTTCAAACTGCCATCCGTTTTTTACTGGGACACAGAAGATCATCGATACCGAAGGGCGCGTTGAACGGTTTAAGAAGAAGTACGCGAAGAAAGGCAAGTAGCTCGAGAAGAGGCCATACGAGGGACCCTGCTTCGCTGAGGGGCAGGGTCTCTTTGTTTTTGTGCGGCCAGGGCTGAGAGCGAAT